>JALYLT010000091.1 GCA_030774095.1 Chloroflexota bacterium | reverse complement strand
GCCCTTCGAGCGCGTGCACGATCGCCTGCGTCGCCCGCTCGAGGTCGGCGGCGGCCTGCTTCGTCCGCTCGACGAAGATCGGCCGCACCGCCACGCCTTTGAAGGAGTTATCGCGGTCTCTGGTCACCGCGGCGACGATGATCGGAGCGCCTGAGACGCGGGCGAGCGCAGCGGCGATGGTCGGGAAGGCCGTGCGGACGCCGAAGAACGTGGCTTCGACGTTGTCGAGCTCACGCGCGCGTGGGCCGAGATCCATCATGAAGCCGACCATCTCGTTACGGCGCAGGGCGGCGAGCACCTTGCGCGTCGCGCCCTCGGGCGGAAGGATGACGACGTTCTTGTGCTCGCGGTTCGCCACCAGGAAGTCCATGAGCCGTGCGTTCTCGAGCTCGTCCGCGACGACGGTGAGCGGGATCTCCTGCGCGATGCGCGCCCCGCCGAGCTCGAAGTTCCCGAAGTGTGCGGAGACGAAGATGATCCCGCGGCCATTGTCCCGCGCCGACTGCAGGTGCCCCGTCGAAGTCGGATCGATGCTTACGAGCTCGTGCAGCTCAGCGTGACCCATAGACGGAAACCGCATGATCTCGGTGAGGTACTTGCCGAAGTTGCGGAAGGCCCGGCGCGCGACGCGCGCGACCTCCGGATCTGCGGCCGGCCGGCCGAGCACGACCGCGAAGTTGCGTTTGGTGATCTCACGCCTGCGGCGCCAGACCAGGTACGTGAACTCGCCGCCAACGACGGCTCCGAAGTACACCAGGCGCGCTGGGAGACGCTGCACGAGCGCCGCCGCGGCGCGCCAGGACCAGTAGAGGAGGCCATCGTGCGAAGGGACGCGCAACCGACTAGGCCTTCCCCGCGAGCGTCGTGTGGTCGGCGCCCTTGATGTACGCCTCGACGCCCTCGCGCGCTTTGTCGTCGTGGATCTGACGCGGCGGCGATTTCATGAAGTACGCCGAAGGGGCCACGATCGTGCCACCCAGTCCGCGGTCGAGGGCGAGCTTGCAGCAGCGGATCGCGTCGATGACAACGCCGGCGCTGTTCGGCGAGTCCCACACCTCGAGCTTCACCTCGACGTTGAGCGGCACGTCGCCGAACGTGGTGCCTTCCATGCGGATGTAGCACCACTTTCGGTCGAGCAGCCACGGGACGTAATCGGACGGACCGACGTGAACGTCATCTGGAGCGAGAGGGTAGTCGAGCATGCTCGTGACCGCGTTCGTTTTGCTGATCTTCTTCGACTCGAGCCGCTCGCGCTCGAGCATGTTCAGGAAGTCCGTGTTGCCTCCGAAGTTCAGCTGGTACGTTCGGTCGAGTCGCACGCCGCGGTCCATGAAGAGTCGAGTGAGCACCCGGTGCGTGATGGTCGCGCCGACCTGCGACTTGATGTCATCGCCGATGATCGGCAGGCCTTTCGCGGCAAACCGCTTCTGCCAGTACGGCTCGCGGGCGATGAAGACAGGGATGCAGTTGATGAACGCGCAGCCCGCCTCGAGGACCTGCTCGACGTACCACTTCGTCGCCTCCTCGCTCCCAACGGGAAGGTAGGAAACGACGACGTCGGCCTTCGTATCGCGCAGGATCTTCACGATGTCCGCGGTCTCGCCGGGCGCTTTGATGACGACCTTCGAGAGGTACTTGCCGATGCCGTCGTGCGTCATGCCGCGGCTGACCTTCACGCCGGTCTTGGGGACGTCAGCGAAGCGATACGTATTGTTCGGCTTCGCATAGATCGCGTCCGCCAGATCCTTTCCCACCTTGTTCTTGTCGACGTCGAAGGCGGCGACGAACTCGACGTCGCGGATGTGGTAGCCACCAAGATCTACGTGCATGATCCCGGGGATCGGATCTCCCGACTTCGCGTTCCGGTAGTAATGGACGCCTTGCACGAGCGAGCTCGCGCAGTTCCCGACCCCGATGATCGCGACGCGGATCGTGCGACCGCCGGCGCGGCCGCCTGCCGTTCGTTTCTTTGCGGGCATCTTTTACTTCAACCTTTCTTTTCGTCGAGCGTCATCGCCATATGGGCGATCCGCTGGATGACGGTGACCGTCGCGAGGAATGCGGCGATGGCCACTGCCACCGCGAAGACCCAGACGAGACCGGTGACCGCCCATGCGGCGACACCGATGAGATAGACCCCGATGCGCGCCTCACGAGGCGCGATGCCGACGCTCGCCGCCTCGCCGAGCGACTCCGCCTTGGCGCGGATGTAGCTGACCAGGAAGGACGCGACGAGGAGGATCAGCCCGTCCCCATACAGGACGGCATCTGGAAGCGTCGCGCCCAACTGAATGGCCGCGATCGCCAGGGCCGCGTCGGAAAGCCGGTCGAGCGTCGAATCGAGGAACGCGCCGAAGCGGGTCCCCCCGCCGGCGGCGCGCGCGAGCTGGCCGTCGAGCGCATCGCAGACCGTGCCGAGCAGCAGCGCGATCAGAGCCGCTGCAGGCCGCGCCGTCGCGAGCAACGCGGCGCCCACGACCGTGAGGAAGAAGCCGAGCACGGTGACGGTGTTGGCGCGGACCCCGAGCGCATGCAGCCCGCTGACGACCGGTGCGAGGCTGCCGCGCACGGAGCTCGCCAGGCGAGGCGGGACGAGGCTCACGACGTCGTCCGATTCACGAGGGCCCGGAAGCTGCGCGCATGGAGCTCCGCGAAGCGCTCTCGATCGAACGAGCAGCGCACCTCGCGGCCGACGCGCTCGGTGCGCACGATGCCCGCTCGCTGAAGACGCCGGAGGTGCCACGACATGAGCGGCCCGCTGATCCCCAGGCGCCGAACGAGCTCCGACACGGGGAACTCACCTTCGGTTGCGAGGATCTGTACGACCCGTAGCCGCGTGGCATCACCGAGCGCGCGGTGGAACGCCCTGAGGTCGCGGAGGTACGACTGACTGAGCATGGCTCCCTTTCACGAAGGGCATGATGACCGCCCGCCAAGCATCTTAAACAAAAGTTGAAGTGTCGTGCTTAAGGAGCAGGCTCCGCGCGTTGGGACGGCTCCGCTGTAAGGAAGCCCTGCGCGAACGCCGCGCCCAGCGGCCATGCGGCGAGGCGCAGGATCACGAGGAACCATGAGAGCGCGATCGTGCGGCGCAGTGGCTCCGCCACGCTCTGGAAGCGGGGATCGTTCAGGGCGGTGACGGTGCCAACGGTCCCTGCCACGAGCGTGACGACGATCGGAAGTGTGACGTATGCGCCGAGGAGGGCGATGTCGCGGTAGTCGGCGCCCGCGCGCGCGGCGTGCGCGCCGCCCGCCACCGGGCCGGCGAGGGTGAGCGGTAGTGATAGGAGCGCGGTGCCGAGCTCCGTCGCACCGAACACCTGAGAGAGGAAGGGCGCCGGCCACACGACGCTGGCGATGGTGCCGATCACGAATGCGAATCCGGCCGCGCGCACGAGACGATCGGGAGGCCGCCACGGCAGACGTGGCCGGAAGCCCCGCACGATGAGGCCGACAGCGATGCCCAACACCAACCCACCAGCGAGTAGCGCGAGCGCGAACGGGGTGATGATGAACGCGTCAGTCGTGCCATCGGGCGTGCGTCCGGTGAAGGTGACTTCGAGGAATCGGTTGATCACGATTGCCGCATGAGCAGCGAGCCCGAGCAGCGCGAGCCGGACGAGCTCGCGGCGCGCCCCGAGCCCGAGCGCCGCGACGATGACTGCAGCGGCCACACCGACCACCAGATGCTCGCCGCTCAGATCGAACCGCACGTTCACCAGACGCAGGAGGCGGGCCACGAGCGCGACGGCGACATTCGCCAGTGCGCCCACGCCGATCGCGTAGAGCAGCGTCACTTGCGAGAGGTGCTGAAGATCTCCGCGAGCTCCTTGACGGTCTTCTCCGAGCGTCCCTGGCGGAACGCGTCGGCGACGCAGGTCTCAAGATGCTGCTCGAGCACGAGCGCGTCAACGCGTTCCAGCGCCTTCTCGATCGCCATCGTTTGTTTCAGGACATCCACGCAGTACTTGTCCTCTTCGACCATGCGCTCCACGGCCTTGAGGTGGCCGGCGATCGACCGAAGCCTCGCGATGACGTCCTTGCGGCTCTCTTCCCTCACGGTCGCATCGTACCCCCAGGCCCCAGGGGGAGGGGAGGGCGGTGTCAGAATCGGATGATGCCGTCCGCCCAGCCCCTCGCCGCGCGCATGCGGCCCCGCGATCTCGCTGAATTCGTCGGGCAGCCGCACCTCGTGGGCGAGGACCGCATGCTTCGTCGCGCGATCGACGCCGGGCAGATCCCGTCGATGATCCTGTGGGGACCACCGGGCACCGGCAAGACGACGCTCGCCGCGATCGCGGCGCAGAAGGCGAAGGCACGCTTCGTCGCGATCTCCGCGGTGTCGAGCGGCGTCGTCGAGCTGCGCAAGATCATCGAGGAGTCCCGTAAGCTGCGGCAGCTCACCAACCAGGGCACGGTGCTGTTCATCGACGAGATCCATCGCTTCAACAAAGCGCAGCAGGACGTCGTTCTGCCGTACGTCGAGAACGGCGACGTCACCTTCCTTGGCGCGACGACGGAGAACCCCTCGTTCGAGGTGAACTCCGCGCTCCTGTCTCGGTCACGGGTGTACGTGTTGCAGCCGCTGACCGAGGAGGACGTCCGAACCATCGTTCGGCGAGCGATGGAGGACGAGCGCGGTCTGGCTGGAAAGGTGTCGCTCACGCCCGATGCCGAGAACGCCCTCGTTGCCGTCTCCAACGGGGACGCGCGCGTTGCGCTGAACGCGCTCGAGCTCGCGTTCGATGCCATCACGCCGGGGCCGGATGGCAGGCGGGCGATCGATCTGGCCGACGTCCGCGAGGCGATGCAGCGCCGCAGCCTACTGTACGACCGCGCCGGAGACATGCACTACGACACGATCAGCGCGTTCATCAAGAGTGTGCGCGGCTCGGACCCGGACGCCGCGCTCTATTGGCTCATGCGGATGATCGACGCCGGTGAGGATCCGATGTTCATCGCGCGCCGCATCGTCATCCTCGCCGGCGAGGACATCGGGCTCGCCGATCCCCAGGCCCTGGTCATCGCGTCGGCGGCGCAGCAGGCGACGCATCTCATCGGCTTCCCGGAGGGGTGGTTCCCGCTGGCGGAGGCGACGGTCTATCTCGCGCTCGCGCCAAAGTCGGATTCCCTGAAGCGTGGCCTCGGGGAGCTGCAGAAGGACCTCGCCGAGACACGCGCCGACCCGGTCCCGCTCCACCTGCGCAACGCACCGACGCCGCTCATGTCGAAGCTCGGCTACGGGAAGGACTACAAGTACGCGCACGATTACGAGGATCACGTCGCCCCGGACACGAGCTATCTGCCCGAGTCGCTCGAGGGCCGTCGCTACTACGTGCCGACGGAACTCGGAGCGGAGGCGAAGCTCAAGATGCGGCTCGAGGACCTCCGCCGAAACGTGCGAGGAACAGACCGAGCTCGAAGAGCAGGTACATCGGGATCGAAACCAGGAGCTGATTGAACGGATCGGGGGTCGGCGTGATGACCGCGCCGATGATCAGGACGATCACGACGACGTAACGCCGCTGCTTCGCGAGCCACGCGCGGTCCAGGACATGCACGCGCACGAGGGCGTAGATGAGGACCGGCACTTCGAAGACGACGCCCATCCCGAGAATGAACGTCGTCACGAAGGAGAGGTATTCGGACGCGCGCAGCTGGTTCTCGATCACCGGGCTCCCAAAATTCACGAGGAACTTCAGCGAGCTCGGCAGCAGCCCGTAATAGCAGAAGAGCATCCCCACGATGAACAGGAGAAGGACGAACGGTCCCGCGGTGAGCGCGAAACGCCGCTCGTTCGCGTGCAGCGCCGGGTCGATGTACGCGTAGATCTCGTAGAGGATGACCGGCATCGAGAAGGCGATGCCGGTGAAGAGCGCCACCCGCATGTACGTGGTGAAGTTCTCGGTCGGGCTGAGCGCGATCAGGTGGTCAACGCCCGCTGGGACCATCAGGATCTTGATGATGTCGGTCGCGAATAGGAACGAGATCGCCGTCGTCGCGACGACCGCGATCGATGCCACCATGAGGCGGTCGCGGAACTCTTTGAGATGCTGGACGAGCGACAGTTCTTTGTCGCGTTCGGACATGGGCGTCACGCTAGCGCAGGTACACTTGAGCCGTTCCGCCCCCGTAGCTCAGTGGATAGAGCGGCGGCCTCCGAAGCCGTAGACAGGCGTTCGATCCGCCTCGGGGGTACAGAAAACGCTCGCGGCACGCCTTCTGCACCCACTACCTCTGATATTTCCGCGGAGGTGTTCACGTGGGCCTAATTGCATTCCTGCTCGTCGGGCTTGTCGCGGGCTTTATCGCTCGCGCACTCGTGCCCGGTCCGGATCCCATGGGCTGGCTCGGGACGATGGTCCTGGGCATCGTCGGGTCTCTCGTCGGTGGAACGCTGGCAGCGCTCCTGTTCGGCGGAACGCTCGAGATCTCGGCGGCCGGCCTTGTCGGCTCGATCATCGGCTCGATCGTCGTGCTGTTGATCTGGCGAGCGGTCGGCAGTCGCGCCACGACCACGGCGTAGACCTAGTGATCCGGCTGCGGCTCCAACGCGGGCCGCAGCTGGGTCACCGGCACCCAGTACTGGCCGAAACGATTCTTCACCAGCCACTCCTCGCCAGTCGTCGAACCGCGGACGAGCTGACCCTCTTGCCACATGTCTTCGGCCGCAGATCGGTAGAGGATCCGCGTGCCCTTCCGTAGCTCAAGTGTCGGTGCCATCAACGTTTCGGAACGATAGTCGAGCGGCGTTCGCCGCTCTCATCTGCTTGGCGGGTGCGCTTCGCGCCCGCCGCATTAATCGCCTCGTTTCCTGCCACACGACGCACGTACTCGCCGAACATCGGCTCAACGAATTCGTAGCGCCCGCGACCGAGCCGTATCACGAGTCCGCGGGCTCGCAGCGATTCGAGCGCGCGTAGGACCTCGGGCCGGGGGACCACCGGCGTCGTGTCCGATGCGAACAGCACCGCGCCCTGCGCGACGCGCGTCGCGACGAGCTGTAGATACTTCTGTTTGCCGAGCTCCGACCAGTGGAGCGCGAATGGCCGCTCTAGCTCGCGCAGCGCCTGTTCGTACGCGATCGCGAGAAGGTCGGCGGTGACGACGCGCTGCGCGGCGTCGCGCATCAGGTAGTAGAGCGCGGCGCAGACCTGCATCGTGTCCTGAGGATGCCCGCCGGTCGCGTCGAGCAGGCGATCAACGCTCGTGTCGTCGATCGCGATCTTCTTTTCCGCGAACTTGGCGCGCAGGTAGGCGAGCCAGTCGTCGGGCGCGATGCCAAAGCGATGCCCGCCTGCCTCAGCGAGATCGATCGGTACCGCGAACCGGTAGAACGCTCGCCCTTTCTCGCTGAAGAGCTGCTCGAGGATCCCCTCCTCCGAGCCGAGGAACGCGTAGGCGACGCCCTTCTGCGCCTGGAAATGCGTCCGCATGACATCGAACACGCGTGGGCCGAGCCGGCCGGCGGACTGGAACTCATCGAATGCGATCACCATGCGCTTTCCGGTCCGTGTCGCGAGCGCCCGCGGCAGATCGAGCGCTCCCTCGAAGAAGCGCTGTGCGTTCTTCTCGCGCGCGAGCTGCAGCGCGAGCTCGATGTGCTCGTACTTCACCCTGACCGAAGGGCGCATGCCGGCTGCGACCGCCTTGGCCTGCTCGAAGCTGCGTTCGACGCCCGAGACGTTCTCGAGCACCGCATCGATGAGCCGTTCGCCGAGACCTCGGACGTCCGTGGCTCCGAGGCAATCGACGTACGCCGTGAGCGCGCCGCGGCGCTTCAGTCGCCGCAGGACCTCGAGGATGATCGACGTCTTGCCGATGCGACGCGGCCCTGCGACGAGTACGTGATTGCCATCGCCCAGGCGCTCGCTCAGACGACGGATATACGTTTCGCGCCCGACGAGGTCGGACGCGGGCACCGGACCCCCGACCGGGAAATGGGGCGGGGGAGCGCTCACACGACCGAACGGTCCGGGCACCGCCCGAATATACATGAGATGTATCAATAGGAATCACGCGATGTGTGCAGGGCACTGTGGGAGCATCGACGCGTGCGCTTTCTCCCCTGGCTCTTTCCGCAGCCTGACCCCGAGGAGCGACGGCGGCTGGAGCGCGCCGCCGCTGACATCGACCGCGAGCTCGCCGCGAACCTCGAACTGACGTCGATGTTCGATCAGACCCACCAAGCCGTCGTTCTCGAGAACGGCGAATTCGCACGACACCGAGCCACCATCGAGGCCGGGCTGCCCGCTGTTCACGGCCCGCTGGTCGACCTCTACTCCCGCGTCCCCGATACCGAGTCGGCGATGGAACGGCGCGGACCCGCGAACACGCTCCGCGACGACGATCGGATGCTCATCGAGACGTGGGAGGGCGATGCCCGGGCCGCCCAGCGCGGGCTCCGGGCGGCGCTGGTGGCGCCACAGCCATCACGATCCGCGCTGCTTCTTAGGCGCTTGCGTGGGGTGCTGCCAGGCAGGCGCTGAGCGCCCTGCTAATGGCACGAGGCGTGCATTCGTTACAACTTGCGCATGGCAGCAACCGGCCGGTCCACATTGGGACGCTCTTATCGCTCGTATCGCTTCCCGCAGAGGAAGGGCGGGCGACTTTCACGTCGTCCT
>JALYLT010000090.1 GCA_030774095.1 Chloroflexota bacterium | reverse complement strand
GCGCTCGTGGACGCGCTCGGCTATGACATGGATACGGTGGAGTTCGCTGTCCGCGACGGGGTTCTCTATGCGATCGACTTCCTCAACCCGGCGCCCGACTTCGACTCGTTCTCCATCAAGGAGGACAACTTCAACTGGGTGCTGGAGAAGATGAGCGATCTCGTGATCTCCTACGCCACCGGTGCGGCAACGCCGCCCTGGAAGGACGACCATCGCTGGTGGAAGCACGTTCGGTCGTGATCAAAGAGCCTGCCTTCGTCGTGGCCTGGAACGCGCTGCTCGCTGATCCGGCTACGGCCGCGGCGTGCGCGGAGACGCTCGCGCAGGGCCAGCGCGACGGCGGCGCGATGTGGGGCGACCGGCCACTGTGCGTCTCGCTGCGGCCCAACTTGGTCACGAAAAGGCAGTACATCGCGAACGCAACAGCATCCGAGGTGCTGTACGGCGCGCTCGCGCGCCTTGAGCGTGCGCTGCTGCGCGACGAGGAGCTACGCCGCGAGCTCGACCTCTCGCCCGAGGAGGATCGCCTCGCGCTCGCCGACCCGGGCTTCACGGCCGCCTCCCCATCTTCGCGCCTCGACGGCTTCGTCTCCGACGGAGTCATCCGCTACGTCGAGTACAACGCCGAATCTCCGGCGGGCATGGCGTACAACGACGTGCTCGTGGGGATCTTCGAACGTCTTCCAGCGATGAAGGCGTTCCGGAAACGGTATCGCGCCCGTCCGATCCGCGCCGCGAGCAGGCAGCTCACCGCGATGAAGCGGGCGCACGGTCGGAAGGTCGGCACCATCGCGATCGTCGACTGGACCGGCCTGCCCACGCTCACCGAATTCCAGATGTTCCAGCGAGCCTTCACGGACCGTGGCGTGAAGACGATCATCTGCGCGCCCGAAGACCTCACGTACCGCGGCGGCCGCCTGCGTACGAAGGGCACGCCGATCGACGTCGTCTACCGGCGTGTGCTCCTTTCGGAGCTGCTCGCGAAGCCGGAGGTCGCGCGACCGCTCCTGCAGGCGTACCTCGCCGGTGACGTCACCGTCGTGAACAGCCTGCGCGCGAAGCTGCTGCACAAGAAGATGAGCCTCGCGCTCCTCTCGGACGACCGCTACGCGGGCCTGTACACGCCGGCGCAGCGGCGCGCGATCGCGAAACACGTGCCGTGGACGCGCAAGGTGCGCGAGGGCCACACGACCTATGGTGGCAAAGTGATCGATCTCACCGAGTTCGTCGTGCGCAATCGCGAGCGGCTCGTGCTGAAGCCGAACGACGAGTACGGCGGAAAGGGCGTCGTGCTCGGCTGGACCATCGACCGCCACGAGTGGGAGCAGGCGCTCCTGGGCGCGCTCACCAGCTCGTTCGTCGTGCAGGAGAAGGTCGCGGTCCCGCGTGAGCCGTTCCCGGTGGTGCTGGATCGTGTGCACTTCCTCGACCTCAGCGTCGACTGCGACCCGTATCTCTTCTGGGGTCGCGTCGGCGGCGTGCTCACTCGACTCTCCTCGAGCGCGCTGCTCAACGTCACCGCCGGCGCGGGCAGCGTCGTCCCGACCTACGTCGTCGAGGGCGCCGCATGAAGATCAACGACGTCCCGCGGCTAACCATCGGCATCGAGGAGGAGTTCCAGATCGTCGATGTGCAGGGTCAGCTCAAGAGCCACATCGAGACGCTTCTCACGGCGGCGGGAGGCCGTTACGGCGATCAGATCAAGCGCGAGATGATGCAGTCGGTCGTCGAGGCCGGCACGAAGATCTGCGCCGACATCAGCGAAGCGCGCGAGGAGATCGCGACGCTCCGCGGAACGCTCGCCGCGCTCCTGAGGCCCGCGGGTCTCCGCATCGCCTCGGCGGGCACGCATCCGTTCTCGCATTGGCAGGACCAGGAAGTCACCGAGCACGAGCGCTACAAGATCCTCGAAGAGGAGCTGCAGGACGTCATTCGCGAGCTGCTCATCTTCGGCCTGCACGTCCACGTTGGCATTCCCGACCGTGAGCTGCGGATCGAGGTCATGAACGAAGCGCGCTACTTCCTCCCGCACCTCCTCGCGATCTCGACCTCGAGCCCGTTCTGGCTGACGCGCATCACCGGTCTCAAGTCGTACCGCCAGATCATCTGGCAGCGCTTCCCGCGGACCGGCGTCCCGCCGGACTTCAGCTCGTACGACGAGTACGAGAACTTCGTCGAGCTCCTGGTCAAGACCAAGTGCATCGACGACGGCAGGAAGATCTGGTGGGACCTGCGCCCGCACGCCGTGTTCCCGACGATTGAGTTCCGGATCTGCGACGCCGCCACGCGCGTGGAGGAAACCCTGTGTCTCGCCGCACTGACGCAGGCGATCTGCGCGAAGCTCCTGGTCCTGCGCGCACGTAATCAGGGCTTCCGCCGCTACCTGCCAAGCCTCATCCAGGAGAACAAGTGGCGTGCGGTGCGTGGCGGGATGGACGCGAAGCTTATCGATTTCGGCAAGGAGACCGAGGTGCCGATGCGCGATCTCGCCGTGGAGCTGCTGGAGTTCGTCGACGACGTCGTCGACGCGCTCGGCTCGCGCCGGGAGGTCGAGTACCTGCAGACGATCATCCGCGACGGGACCAGCGCCGACCGCCAGCTGCGGGCGTTCGCGGCTACCGGCCACCTGCACAAAGTGGTGGACCACATCGCCGAGGAGACGATCGCGGGCGTGCCCGTCCTCGCGTTGTGACGAAGACCGTCACGCAGGCGGTCGAGGAGCTCGTCCGCGCGACGGTGCACCTTTCGGACGACGACATGGGCCGCGAATGGAAATGGCGCGAGTACGACGAAGAAGGTCTTCGCTTCGCGCTGCTCATGACGCATCACGAGCTGCGCGAGCTCGCCGTGCGACTCGTGGCCCGCCGCACGAGTGAGCCTACCCAGGCGGAGCGGATCCTCGCTCAATACCACCAGACCTACCGCGACCTCAGTGGCGTGCTGGCGGGCGTGCGCAGCGAGGACCTCGACCGCGCGCCGGCCGAGGGCGAGTGGCCGCTGCGGGAAACCCTGCAGCACATGGTCGGCGCCGAGCACGGCTTCCTCGCGGTGAACCGTTACGCGCTGGTGAACCATCGGGCCGGCAAGCACGACGAGCCGTCCGAGGAAGAATGGCCGGAGTTCCGCAAGCCCTACGCGGCACCCAAAGATGCCGGGGACGGGACGATCGAGAACATCCGGAACTCGTTCTTCGAGATACACCGACGGGTACTGCGCGAGCTCGCCGACGTCACTGACGCGGAGCTGGAGCAGCCGGCGTGGTTCTGGGACGCGGATAAGCCGATCCGCTTCCGGATGCATCGGTTCGAGGAGCATCTCCGCCAGCACACGATCCAGCTCGACAAGACGCGCGCTGTGATCCGCCCGCCGACGGAGGCGCACCGCCTGGTCCGCAACATCTACAACGCGCTCGCTGACGTCGAGATGGCGACCGAGCCCGCGGAGGATCTTCGCAGCGAGTTGGCCGCGACGATCTCTGAGCGGGCCGCCCAGATCGCCGCCGCACCCTAGTCTCTTGCGCGTGCCAGGCTCAGAGCTCGACCGCAAGCTTCGCGAGCAGGAGGGAAGGCGGCTCTGGCCAGAATTCAAGCGTGCACTGGCCGAAGCGGTCGGCGCCGAGATCGCTGACGATCGACTTGCTGCGGACGAGTCCAACCACCTCCGAGACATCTTTGTCGCGCAGCTCCGCTCCGGCCGAGGTGTCCGCAGAGTGCTCGAAACATCGAACTTCGATGAGGTTCTGCCGGTCTTGGACGCTGCACGACAACGCACCGTCGATCTGCGCGCGGTCCTACTGCACCCTCGAGACAAGTACATCGGTGGCCTGCGAGTGACGACCGCTACTTTGCTCAGAGCACCTCGGCGCGCGCTTGCGGTGCTCGACGGTGACATCACGTCGCTCGGTGGGCGACCGATTTTCCCGTAAGCGCGAACTTCAGTCGCCCTGGCCGTCCTCGTTCGGCGCCTCTGGCCACTCTTCGTCCGTGGCTAGATCCTTGAGCCCGACCTCTTCCATCGCGATGAAATCCGGGTCGTCGCCATCGGGGATCCGTCGGTAGCCGTCAAAGTACGACTCGATCTTCTCAGCCATCGTCTTCTGCGTCGGAGACCGCCCGGCAGACGGTATGCGAGCATCATCGGTCATCTTTGCGAGTGTGACCGCTGGTCGTAGCGCGTCAATGGCCACTGAGCCTACGGCCCCTCGCCCCGCCCGAGCTCGAGCGCCACGGCCGTCACGACGTCGCCAGCCTTCTGGAGTCGCGGCGTCTCAATGAGCGCGATCGTGTCGCGCGGCGTGTGCAGGATGTAGTCGCTCCACAGGATCAGTGACGACGGCACGCCGCGTTTCGCGAACGTCGTCTGATCGCTGCCCCCGCCACGGATGGACTGGAACGACGCGCCGCTCGTCCGCGCCGCTGCACGGATCCGGTCGACGAGCGCGGCGCTCTCATCAGATGCCTCGAGCGTGTTGCCACAGCAGCCGATGACGTCGAGGTTCAGGTACGCGACGAGGCTCTCGACGCGACCCGGCGACACGGCCATGCGGCCGGCGTAGGCCTCCGAGCCGAGCAGCCCCTGCTCCTCGCCCGCGAACGCTACGAAGACGATCGAGCGCTTGAGCTCCGCGCGTTTCGCAACGAGCGCGCGTGCGACCTCGATCGTGACCGCGGGTCCGGAGGCGTTGTCGTTCGCGGCCGGGAAGACTGTCCCGTCGGGGTCGGTGCCGACGCCGTCGAGGTGGCCGCCGACGAGGACGGCGCGCTTCGACATATCCGGATCGGTGCCACGTAGGAGGCCGACGACGTTGATCCCTTCGACGTCGCGCACCGGGGTCAGCGGGAGCGACATGCGCACGGTCACGTTGGTCTCGAATGCGGGGGACGGCGCGCTCGGGTTCGACCGTCGCGCGCGCACCGCGCTCTGCACTTGCGCGACGGTCCGCGCCGCGGGGGCAAGCAGCTCGTTAGCGACGCTCTCGGTGATCACGAGCACCGGGATCGTGGGCGCGGAGAAGCGCGGGATGAATGAGTAGCGGATGGAGGTGTCGCCGATCACCAGGACGCCGACCGCGCCCTCCGCGAACGCCGTCTCGACGACGCTGCCGGCGGTCGGGCCGGTGACGAGCGCGATGCGTCCCCGCGTCGTCACGCCGGCAAAGTCGTCCTGTCCGCCGCTCTTCGCCCCGCCCCCGACCACGACGACCTGCGCCTCGGCTGCTCCATCGCCGGCGCGGCCGCCGACGCTCTCGGTGAAGTCGACACGGTGCTTCCATGACTTCGCGTCAGCGCCGGTGCGCGTGAGCACAGGCGTCGCGCTGAGATCCACGATCGGCATCGGGAAGCGTTGGAAGTAGGTGCCACTGTCGCCCAGCGGCTCGAGGCCGATCGCCTCGAACTGGTCCGCGACGTACCGGGCCGCGTCGAGGTATCCGGCCGAGCCGCTGTAGCGGCCTCCGCGCGCCGGATCGGCGAGATACGCGATGTGCTCGCGCGCCCGCGGTCCGTCGAAGACACCGGTACCCGCGACAACGACCGCGGATGTCGGCGATGCGGTCGGGGACGTGCGTGGCGTTGGCGACGCGATGACCGGCGTCGGTCCGCACGACGCGACCAGCAGAGCGGCGAGGATGAGCCGCGTCAACCGGTCGCCGCCATCTCGAGCACGGACTGCAGCACGACCTCGCCCGACGCGCGGAGGCGCGCCGGATCGACCGTGGTCGGCGTGTCGCCGACCGTGTGGAACGGGCCGACCTCCGTTCCGGTGAGCATCACGGCGGGCACGCGCCGGCGCAGGAACGTGAAGTGATCGCTGCCACCGATGCCCGATGGGTAATCGAGGTCGTAGCCGAGCCGGTCTGCCGCGGACCGTAGGCGTTGGTGCAGCTCGAAGCTCTCATCGGACGCCGCGAGGCCGCCGCAGCATCCGTCCATATCCAGATTGATGAAGGCCACGATGTTCTCGGCGCGGTACGGTTGCGTCACGGCGTTCGCGAGGAAGGCATCCGAGCCGATGAGTCCCTCTTCCTCGCCCGCGAAGGCTACGAAGATCACGGAGTTCTTCAGCATCGCCTTGTTCGCGGCGAGGACCCGGGCGACCTCGATCGTGACGGCCGGACCCGACGCGTTGTCGTTCGCGGCCGGATACACGGTCCCGTCGGGATCGGTCCCGACCCCGTCGAGGTGACCACCGATGACCACGAATTTCTTCGCGCGTTCGGGATCGCTGCCGCGCAGCATGCCCACCACGTTCATCGTCCGTATCGGCTCCGGCGGCCGGAGCGAGACCTGGATGCGAACGCGTGTCGGGGTATCGAACGAGAGCGGCGTGGGAGCGCTGCGGACCAGGCTCGGACGTTGATCCGCGCGGCGTCGCCGTTCTTCGAGCGCGCTGCGCAGGTCGGCGATGCGTTTGCCCGAGGGCGCGATGAGCTCGTCGGCCACCGCCTCGGTCACGGTGATGACCGGGATCATGTCCTTCTCGAAGAACGCTGAGTACGACGGCCGGATGATGCCGAGCTCCGGCGCCGCGACGAAGATCACGGCTTTCGCGCCGGAGCGGATAGCCGCATCGATCGGGTCGCCCTGTGTCGGTCCGGCGATCAGCACGATGTTCCCCTCGGGATGCGTTCCCTGGTAGTCGCTGTAGTCCTGGGTACGGATCCCACCACCGACATACACGACATTCCCCTCGGCTGTGCCGCTGCCGGCGCGACCGCCGACGCGCTCGCTGAAGTCAGCCCGCGGCTTGTAGATCCTCGGATCGTCGCCGGTGCGTTCGAACACCGGCATCGAATTCAGCTTGACGATGTTCGTTCCCCAGTTCTGGAAGTACGTGCCGTCGGTACCGATGGGCTCGAGACCGATCGACTTGAATTGGTCGGCGACGTAGCGCGCCGACTCGTTGTAGCCGGCGGATCCGGTGTACCGGCCCGCGCGCGCCGGGTCGGCCAGCCAGTCGACGTGCGCCCGTGCTTTGGCCGCGTCGAACTCGCGCGCGATCGGGACGTAGCTACCCGCCGGTCCGACGTACGGGCTCGCGAGACGGAACGCGACGAAGATCGCGACAACTGCGAAGCCCGTGCGCAGCGACAGGAGCTTTCCGAGCGCGACCGGCGCGCGCTCGAAGAACGTCCGCAGGCCATGGCCCATCAGGTTGAAGCCGAGGATCGCGCTCGCGAACGCCGTCGCGGGAACGAGGGCGATCCACTGCGCGCGGTAGATCTCGAATTTCCCCTGCGCGAGGATCGCGCCCCACTCGGTCGTCGCGAAGATGAACTCGGTCCCTCCGCTGCGACCGGTCACATCGGTCGACACGTTCTGCCCGCCGCCCACGACGATACCGAGGAAACCCAGCTCACCGAGCACCAGGAGGATCGCACTCGCCTCGAGGGCCGCGGCGACCGCGAGCATCGGAAGCAGATTCGGAAGCACGTGACGCGCGAACACGGCGAACTCGGAGAGACCGAGCGATCGGGCGGCCTCGAGGAACGGACGCCCGCGCAGCGCGACGACGGCGGAGCGCGTCGCGCGGCCGAAGCCCCACCAGCCGGTGATCGCGAGCGCCGCGGCGAAGGCGCTGACGCCCGAGCGGATGTCGAACGCGAAGATCCAGAGCATCGCGAAGAGGACCGTCGGGAAAGCGCCGAACGCGTCGATGAGCGCGGACACGCCGCGGTCGAGGGCCGAGCCGGCGAACCAGCCGGCGAGCGCGCCGAGCGTCGTTCCGACCACGAGACGCACTGCGAGCACGACGAATGCGATCGTGAGCGTCGCGCGCGCTCCGTACATGACGCCGGCCCACAGGTCGCGTCCATTGCGGTCGGAGCCGAGCGGGTAGCCGTACGTGCCGGGGTCGTATGGCGCGAGGACCGAGCGAGGCCCGTCGATGATCAGCGTGGTGCTCTTGAGCGGATCGACGCTCGTTAGCAGTGGCGCCGCGAGCCCGAGGAAGATCCAGCCGCCGATGATCGCCCCGCCGATGATGAGCTGCCACGTGAGCGCTCGCCGCATCAGGACGCCGCTCCCGTGGACGCATGCACCAGGCGCGCGGCGGCCGCGTCAAGCGCGAACCGGATGATCGCGATCGTTACCACGAGCGCGCCGAGCAGCGTACCGGCAGTCGCGGCATCGAATCGTTGGATCGCCTGCAGCAGAGAGAAGCCGAGCCCGGGCCATGAGAAGAACACTTCGACGACCGGCAGCGTCGAGAGCCCGATCGAGAGCGCGGCGGCGATCGCCCCGAGGATCGGCACGAGCGCGTTGCGCAGCGCGTGGCGACCGATGACGACGCGCTCGAGCAGGCCCTTTGACCGTGCGGTGCGCACATAGTCCGCGCCGAGCTCTTCGTCCACCGCGACGAACGCGAAGTTCGCGATCTGTGCGAACGGGCGCGCGGCGAGGACGAGCGTCGGGAGGATGAGATGGTCGTCGACACCGAAACCGAAGCTCGGCCAGAGACGGACGTTGTAGCGACGCACCATCTCGGCCGATAGGAGGATGAGGAGGATCGCGAGGAGGAACGAAGGCGTCGAGATCACCGCGGTCATGCTGCCCACCAGCGCCGCGCGCAGCCGCGAGCTGCGCGTGGCTGCGGCGACCACACCGACGGTGACGCCGAGTACCGTGGCCAGCGTCACCGCGAGGCCGACCAGCAACATGCTCTTCGGATACGCGTCGAGCAGCACCTCGCCCATGGAGCGCCGCCG
>JALYLT010000089.1 GCA_030774095.1 Chloroflexota bacterium | reverse complement strand
GCGACGTAGAAGATGTAGCCGGGCGGATGTGGGCGCTGGCTCGCGGTCACGTAGTCGACGTGAAAACCGTTCTCAAGGGCACGGGCGTACAGGACGGAGTCCCAGGCCCACAGCTGTGCTGACGTAAAGGGCGCACGCGTTGCGAGCGTAAGCGCGAACAGAGCGCCGGCGATGAGCGCCAGGCGTGTCATGCCGGAAACGCGAGCCAAAGCGTCCGCCCTCCCCCGAATCCCGGCGACAGACTAGCGCGAGCCCCGACGTGTGGCTGAAACCGGCGACAATCGCTGCGTGAGCGCGCGCCTTCGCATCGCCGACCAGATCGTGCCGACGCTCGCGTACGGCGACGCGATCGGCAACGACGCGTTCGAGCTGCAGCGCCTGTTCTGGAGTCGCGGCGTCCAGTCCGAGATCTTCGTCGACGAGGCGAAGCCCGAGGTGCTCGCGTTCGCGCGGTCGTGGCGAGACCTGCGCCCCGAGCGGAGCAGCGCCGCATTGACCCTGATCCACGTATCGATGGGCAACGACGCGATCGACGAGATCGGGAAGCTGCCTGGCCGCAAGGCGGTCGTCTACCACAACATCACGCCGGCGCGGTACTTCAGCGGCTTCAACCCGGCGGCCGAGAAATACTCGGAGATCGGACGGCATCAGCTCAAGGACCTCGCAGCGAAAGCCGAGCTCGGGATCGCCGACAGCGAGTTCAACCGCCGCGAGCTCGAGGAGCTCGGATACCCAAAGACTGCGGTCGTGCCGATCATCGTCGACTGGTCCGCGTTCGAGGTCGAGCCGGACCCGGCCGTGATGCGCGGACTTGCCGAGGAGCGCACCTCGATCGTCACGGTCGGACAGCTCCTGCCGCACAAGGGCATCCACGACGTCATCGCCGCCTTCGCGCGTTACCGCGAGCGCGACAAGGGGGCGCGTCTCTATCTCGTGGGATCTACGGCGATGTCCGCGCAATACACCGAGCGCCTTCACGCCGACGTCGAGCGTCTCGGACTGCGCGACGCGGTGACGTTCACCGGGAGCGTCCCGATCGAGTCGCTTGTCGCGTACTACCGCGGCGCGACGGCGCTCCTCACGCTCTCGGAGCACGAGGGCTTCTGCGTTCCACTCTTGGAAGCGATGCGCAGCGACCTGCCGATCGTCGCGAACGCGGCGGGCGCGATCCCCGACACGCTCGGCGACGCCGGCATCCTGCTCGCGGACAAGACGCCCGACGCGGTCGGGGCGGCGCTCGAGCGCGTCGTCGGCGACCGCGAGCTGCGCCGCGACCTCGTCGCGAAGGGGCGCGCTCGCCTCGCGGAGTTCACGCCCGAACGCGCTGCGGAGCGCCTGCGCGACGCGCTCGCGCTCGCGGGCTGGGAGCTGCCCGAGCGCCGTACGCGGAAGGTCGTCGTTCTCTCGAGCGATCAGCGCTGCGGCATCCACCACTACGCGCTCTCGCTCGCGGACGGCCTCCGGAGCCGCGGACACGACGTGACGTTCGTCGGCGTCCGCCACCTCGATAAGAAGGACCTCCGCGCGAAGGTCAGCCACATCACCGCGGACACGGAGGCAGTCATCGTCGAGCACGAGCACGGCATCTTCTCGGACGTTCCGTTCGTCGGTGCGCTGATCTCGTTCTGGCGCCGGAAGATCCCGGTCGTGCTTTCGATGCACGAGATCGAGCCGGAGAAGTTCCATCACTACCGCATGATCTCGAGCGCGCTGCATTACCGCCCGCGTTACGGGAAGGTGCTCGAGTTCGTCCGCGCAGGGTGGGTCACGCTGCGCATCGCGAACTGGTTCCTGCGGTACCGCGCGGTGCTCGCGTTGATGGGCGCGATACCCATACATCACGTGACGCACTCCGAGCGCTCGGCCCGCTGGGTGACCCTGCTCAGTAACGATCCGCGTAAGAACGAGCGGTTCCCCCTGGTCCTCGTTCCGCTCGAGGACACGACGCTCCCGAAGGACGACGCCGAGAAGCGTGCGCTGCGCGAGCGGCTGGGCCTGCCGGTGGACACGTTCATCTTCGTCTCGCCGGGGTTCTTCTTTCGCCGCAAGCGTTTCACGCAGGTGATCGCGGCGGCGCCGCGCGACAGCGTCGTCGTGCTCTCCGGCACGCGCTCGGCGGTCGAGCCCGAGTACTTCGGCGAGGTCATGGACTACATCAAGGAGCGCGACTTCAAGAACGTCGTGGTGAACACGGACTACGAGACGATGGGCCAGTACGTCGCGGCCGCCGACTGCGTCGTCCTTTATTACGAGGACGTCTTCCAGAGTGCGGTCGCGGCGCAGGCGATCTGGGCCGGCCTGCCCTGCATCTTCTCGGAAGCGCGCGGCTTCGAGGTCTACCACGGCGCGGGGCTTGTCGCGCGCGATAGCGGCGAGCTCGCGGAGCAGATGCGCGAGATCCAGAAGCCCGAGACATACGCGCGCCTGCGCGCCCGCGTGCGCTACCTGCAACGGATGCTCGCGCCGGAGCGCAACGCGGACCGCCATCTGACGCGCATCCCTTAAGTGCCCCTATGAGCGAGGTCCTCATCGTCGTGCAACGTTACGGGGCGGAGGTCGTCGGCGGTTCCGAGGGCCATGCGCGCGTCGTCGCGTCACGCCTCGCGCGATCGCACCACGTCGAGGTCGCGACCACGAACGCCGCGGACTACTGGAGCTGGGCGCCCTACTACCCGTCCGGCACGAGCGAGCTCGACGGCTTGAAGGTCCACCGCTTCCCGGTGACCGAGGGCCGCGATCCGGAGTTCAAGGCGTTCGAGTCGAGAGTGTTGAACGGTGAGCACGCGCTCGCCGACGAGGACGAGTGGCTGCGCCGTCAGGGTCCGCACTGCCCGGCGCTGCTCGAGTTCCTGAAGGACGACGGCGAGCGATACGACGCCGTGCTCTTCTACACCTACATCTACGAGCCGACCGCGCGCGGCGTACCGATCGTGCCCGAACGTGCCGCGCTCATCTCGACCGCGCACGACGAGGCACCGCTGCGCCTCGCGCCATATCGCGCGTTGTTCCAACTGCCGCGGGCCTTCGGGTTCCTCACGCCCGAGGAGCGCGACCTGGTCCACCGCACCTTCCGCAACGAGCACATCCCCCACGAGACCCTCGGGCTGGGGCTCGACGCGCCCGGCGCGTACGACGTCGCCGCGTTCCGCGCGGCGCACCAGCTCGAGGGTCCGCTCGTCCTCTATCTCGGGCAGGTGAGCGAGGGCAAGGGCTGCGACGACCTCATCGCGGCGTGGATCGCGTATCGCTCGCGCCCGAACGCGCGTCCCGCGACGCTCGTGCTCGCGGGTACGGTGCGCATGGAGCTGCCCGACCGCCGCGACGTCGTCGCGCTGGGTCGTATCCCCGACTCGCAGAAATACGCGGCGCTCGCGGCCGCCGACGCGCTCGTGCTGCCCTCGCGCTTCGAGAGCCTCGGCATCGTGCTTCTCGAGGCCTGGCAGGTCGGGACGCCGGTGCTCGTCCGCGCCGACAACCCCGTGACCGCCGGGCAGGTGGCGCGTTCGGGCGGCGGGATCACCTATCGCGACGCCGACGGCTTTGCCGACGCCCTCGATCGCGCGATCGCCGGGCGTGACGCGCTCGGGGCCGCCGGGCGGGCCTGGGTGGAGCGCGAATCGTCGTGGGGCGCATTCGATGCGCGCCTGGCGCAGCTCGTCGCGCTGACCGCGCGATGACGAGCCCGAGCCTGATGGTCGTCATCCAGCGCTACGGCGACATCGGCGGCGGCGGCGCGGAGGTGCTTGCCCGGGCGGTCGTCCAGCGACTGCGTCCGCACCTCAGCGTCGAGGTGGCGACCACCACGGCGCGCGATTACTGGACCTGGGAGAACGAGTTCACCGCCGGCCTCACAGTCGTCGACGGCGTTCCCGTCCATCGTTTCGCGGTCGAGCGCGGACGCTCGCGCGATTACCGCCTCCGCGAGCGGCGTGCGTTCTCGCCGACGCACACGCTCGCCGACGAGCGTGCGTTCGTCGAGGCGCAGGGCCCGGTCGCGCCCGATCTGCTTGAGCACGTCAACAAACGTGGCCGCGAGGTCGACCACCTGCTCTTCTTCACGTACATCTACTACCCGACGGTCCTCGGCCTTCCGCTCGCGCCGGAGCGCGCGGTGGTCGTCCCTACCGCGCACGACGAGCCCGCCATCCGGCTCGCGATCTACAAACCCGTCTTTTGCGCGCCACGCGCGCTCGTGTTCAGCACGCAGGAGGAGCGCGCGATGGTGCACCGGCTGTTCCGCAACGAGCGCGTCCCGAACGAGGTCGTTGGCATCGGCGTCGAGGTGCCCGCGGACCGCTCCGCGGACCGGTTCCGCCAGCGCTACGCGATCGAGGGTCCGTATTTTCTCTACGTCGGCCGCATCGTCGAGAGCAAGCAGTGCGGGCAGCTCTTCGATGCGTTCGCGCGCTGGCAGGACTCGCGCGGCACACGCGCGACGCTCGTGCTCATGGGCCACCGCGAGATGCCGGTGCCCGATCGGCCGGACATCCGGCTGCTCGGGCGGACCTCGGACGAGGACAAGTTCGATGCGCTCGCGGGCTGCGTTGCGCTGGTCCAGCCGAGCCTGCTCGAGTCGCTCTCGATCATCGCGCTCGAGGCGTGGGCCTGTGGCCGTCCGGTGATCTGCGACGTGCGCTCGCCCGTGGTGTGGGGGATGACCTATCGGGCCGGCGCCGGCCTCGCGTATCGCAGCGCCGCCGAATACGCGGAGATCTCCGAGATGCTCATTGGCCGACCGCAGCTCGCCTCCCGGCTCGGCGAGGCTGGTCAGTCATTCGTCGCGCGGATCTACACCTGGCCGCGCGTCGTCGAGACGTATCTCGACCTCTTCGCCGAGGTGCGCGCCCGCAACGCGTAGGCCCTTGCTTGTCCCGCTATTGAAGAAGAGACTCGCGGCGCACACCGCTCGCTGCCATAAAGGGGGAAGGTGCAGGAGATGGCCAGCGTGTTGTTCGCGGGGCCGAAGGTCCCGTATGCGCGATTGATAGTGGTGTTCCTCGTGGCCACGGCACTCTTCATCTTGATGAACCAAGTGAAGGGTTTATTCATCGGCCTGGTCGGCATTGCCTCAGTCGTTGCCTGGTCCCTCCTGAGCGCGTACCTGCGCGGCCCGCTGCTTGTGGCGGTCGCCTTGGGCCTATGGACTGGCGTGATCGCCGTGGCGACATCAATGGCGGTCGGTGTCGAGCCCTTCAAGGTCGACGCCTCGACCACGAAGCTGGTCGGACCCTGGTCGTTCGTGACCTGGCCGGCCGTCGGGGCGTTCGTGTGCGGCATGACTGCTCTCACACTCATGAGCTCTAGCGGGTATGCAGCCAAGACCGCGCTCGTAATTGCGATCTCCGCGATCGGGGTTGGGGTGGCCTTCGGTGCGGCGATGGTGACCGCAGGCTGGAACAAATAGCTCGCGCGGCAGAACCTACTTGGTCATCTGGTAGTCGATGCGCGCGCGACCGCTGAGCATGCGCGACACGGAGTGCTGCTCCGGGTAACCGGTCTTCACGAAGAAGATCTCGAAGAACCCTTCCTTCGCGAGCACGGCGCCGAGGTCGAGCAGGTACCAGCCGTCTTTGTCGGTGCGTGCCCAGCAGATCTGTCCGGGTTTCCCAGGCGTGATGCAGACCTGATCTATAGGAGCCCCGCTCGCGGCATCCGTGACACGGCCGATCATCGCGAAGTTGCTCGCGTTGGCGAAGAGCTGCTCGGCCTTCTTCTCCTCGAGACGGGCGTTGTAGGCGGCGGTCACCGTCTCGCACGCGCCACCGGCCGCGAGCTCCTTCCGCCACGTGGCCCGGTTCTCTTCGTCGAACGGCGACGTCCCGAAGACAGTGCGAGTGGGCTCTGGACAGCCCTGAGTCGTTGGCGCCGGCTGGCTCTGCGTGCAGCCAGAGGCGGCCAGGACGAGAACGGCGGCGAGCACCAGCGTTCGGTCCATCTCCCCATATGCTGAGGCCGTGAGGGACAAGAGGGGGAACGGCGAGCGCGACTGGGGCAACATCGACTGGTCCAATCTCGATCTCTCGTCTCTTCGCACGCGCCGCGGCGGGACAACACCCCGACCACCCTCAGGCCGCGGCGTCGCGATCGCGATCGTCATCTTCTTCCTCCTGCTCGTCCCCCTGCTGCTCCTTCCGCTCAATGAGTTCCTCACCGATCTCCTGTGGTTCCGCAGCCTCGGCTATGAGGACGTGTACCTGCGCCGCTACACCGCTGGCTTCTGGGCCTTCGTCGCGTTCTTCCTGATCTTCTTCCTCGTCGCCGTCCCGAACCTCTACCTCGCGCTCCGCCCGCAGGTGCCGCGCGTCGTCGTCGATACGGACCGGCCGCGGCCCTCCGCGCTCGCGCAGACCCTGCGCCTGCTCTGGGTCATCACGATCCCGGCGTTCTTCTTCGGCCTCGCGGGCGGCGATCAGTGGGATCAGCTGCTGCGCTGGCTCAACGCCGTCCCGTTCGGCGTGACCGATCCACTCTTCGGCAAGGACGTCGGCTTTTACTTCTTCACGCTGCCGGTCCTCGAGTTCGCGCGCGGGTGGGCGATCGCCGCCGTTCTGGTCATCGCCGCGGGCGTGGTGTTCCTCTACGCGGTCCGCGGCGTGATCAGCATCGCGACGAGCTCGATCTCACGCGGCAATCTCGACGTCGCCGGCCGGACCGCGCTCGCGCTCGCGCGACCGGCGCGCGCGCACCTGTCGGTCCTCGGCGGCATCTTCCTGATCCTCGTCGCCTTCGGCTACATCCTTGACCAGTACGACCTCCTCTTCCGCACCGAGCCGGTCCTCACAGGCGCCGGTTTCGCGAGCGTGAACGCGCGCATCCCGGCGCTCACGATCCTCGCGGTCGTCGTCGGCATCGCTGCGCTCGCGTGCTTCGCGAACGCGTTCGCGCGAACGGTGTGGGTCCTTGGGGGCGCGATCGTGGTTTGGTTCGCCGCCTCCATCCTCATCAACGGCGTGTACCCGGCGGTCGTGCAGAACTTCGTCGTCGCGCCCGACCAGCTGAACAAGGAGCGTCCGTACCTCGAGCGCAACATCGCGGCGACACGTGCCGCGTACTCGCTCGACAAGATCGACGAATCCCTGTTCAACGTCGCCGACACGCCGAGCCAGGCCGAAGCGACGCGTGAGTTCGCCGACACGCTCTCGGTCCGGCTCTGGGACTACCACCGCCTGATCCTGGCGTTCGATCAGCTTCAGGCGCTGCGCCAGTACTACGACTTCCAGGACGTGGACGTCGATCGGTACGCGATCGGCGGGCGCGAGGTGCCGATCATGCTCTCGGCGCGAGAGCTGAACACCACCGCGCTCGCGCAGCAGACGTGGGTGAACCGCCATCTGCAGTTCACGCACGGCTTCGGCGCGGTCATGACGCCCGTCGGCGGGGTCGCTGCGGAGGGTCGGCCGCAGTTCCTGGTGAAGGACATTCCGCCCCAGGGCGATCCGAAGATCGACGAGCCTCGCATCTACTACGGCGAGCTGACGAACGACTACGTCATCGTCAACAGCGCGGCGGAGGAGTTCGACTACCCGCAGGAGGGCACCGACGCGCGCACGCGGTATTCCGGCAAGGGCGGCGTCGGCATCAGCTCGGTCTGGGATCGCCTTCTCTTCACGCTGCGCTTCGGCGAGACCAACCTGCTGTTCAGCGACCAGATCCGCTCCGATAGCCGCATCCTGTTCCACCGCAACATCGCCGGTCGCGAGCGCCTGATCGCGCCGTTCCTCGAGTACGACAGGGACCCGTACCTCGTCGTCGCCGAGGGCAAGCTGTGGTGGATCAACGACGCGTACACGGTCGGGGACCGCTACCCCTACAGCGAGCGTTTCAACGAGCTGGTGCGTGGCGGGACGACCGTGGCGGATGGCGGGCTCAACTACATCCGCAACAGCGTAAAGGTCGTCACGAACGCCTACGACGGATCGATCTCTTACTACGTGGTCGACGAGACGGACCCTGTCGTGCGCAATCTCCGCGCGATCTATCCGAGCCTGTTCAAGTCGCTGGCTGAGATGCCGCAGACCCTCAAGGATCACCTGCGCTACCCGGAGGATCTCTTCTCGATCCAGGCCCAGGTATTCGCGATCTACCACATGACCGACATTGACAACTTCTACAACCGCGGCGACGCGTGGCGGATCGCGAACGAGGTGCAGGAGCAGGGCACGGCGAAGGCGCCGATCGAGCCCTACTACGTGACGACGCGCCTGCCCGGGTCGGACCGCAAGGAGTTCATCCTGTTCGTGCCGATGACACCGGCGGGAGGACAGCGCGACAACATGGTCGCGTGGATCGCGGGCCGCGCCGACGCGCCCGATTACGGCAAGCTGCGCGTGCTGCGTCTCCCGCAGGATCGCCAGATCTCGGGTCCGCTGCAGACCGAAGGGCGCATCGATGCCGACGCGACGATCAAGCAGCAGCTCACGCTGCTGTGTCCTCAGGGCGGCGGGTCGCAGTGCTTCCGCGGCAATCTGCTCGTGCTCCCCGTCGGCAACTCGTTCGTCTACGTCGAGGGTCTGTTCGTGCAGGCGACGCAGAGCCGCATCCCCGAGCTGCAGCGCGTGATCCTCGCCACGCAGGATCGCGTCGTCATGGCTCCGACCTTCGCGGGAGCGCTCGATGCCCTCTTCGGTCAAGGGACCACTCCACCCGTGACGCAGCCGCCACCGGTCACGACGCCGCCGTCCGCCGGTGTCATCGCCGACCTGGTCAAGGCCGCGAGCGACCATTACCTGCAGG
>JALYLT010000088.1 GCA_030774095.1 Chloroflexota bacterium | reverse complement strand
CACTGCGCGAGATCTCCGGCAATCGCGGGATCCTGGTGATGACCGCGCTGGCCGGACTGAGCTCGCTGTTCGTCGGCAATGCGTATCAGGCGCAGATGCCGGAATTCGCCGCCTGGTTCGGCTCCGCCCAGGACGAGATCACGTACAGCGTGCTGCTCACCGCGAACGCGGCCGGCTCGGTTCTCGGCGGCTTTGGTCTCGAGTCGCTCGCTTTCTTCCGCCAGCCGCGCATCCGCGTCGCCGTGCTGCTCGCGCTGGCGTGGGGTGTATCGATCCTCGTCTTCGCCATCACACCGCTCTACGCGGTCGCGGTGCTGGCCCTCTTCGTCGGTGGCGTGCTCAATATCGGGTTCACCTCGATGGCCCAGGCCTACGTGCAGCTCGAGGCGCCACCGTCACGTCGCGGGCGGGTCATTGGCCTCTTCAGCATGTCGTGGAACGGCCTGCGCGTCGGCAGCGGCGTGACGGTCGGGATCCTCGGCGCATTCATCGGCATCCACTACTCTCTCGCGCTGAGCGCGCTCGCGTTCCTAGCGGTCGGCGTGGCGTTGCTCGTCTATGCGCAGGGACGGGCGCGCGAAGCGGTCACGGCGTAGACCCAATCAAGGCGACGGGAGTTTCGAATGCCGATCAAGAGCCAGGCACAACGTCGCAAGTTCGCCGAGCTGCTTGTGACGGGCAAGATCTCCAACGAGGTCTACGAAAGATGGAACCGTGGCGCTGGGAGCAAAGAGCTTCCCGAGCGTGTGAAGCCCAAGGCAAAGTCCAAAGGCAAGAGAAAGACCACCACCAAGCCCAAGCCCAAAAGGAAGACGGCTTCCAGGTCCAGGACGACAAAGAAGAAGTCGACCCGGGCCCGCTGAGCTAACTCACCGACCCACCCGGATGCGAACGCTCGAGACCGATCGACTAATGATCCGCGCATTCGTCCTCGAGGACGGCGACACGTACTCGCGGCTGCTCGACGCCGCGTTCGGCGCGGACTCGTATGGATCGCCCAACGAGAAGCGCGTCGTGTTCGAGTACCAGGTCGCCGCTGACGCCGGCCTCGCCCTTCTGCATCAGCCGCCCTACGGCGATCGGGCGATCGTGAACAGCGGCACCAACGAGATCATTGGCTCGGTGGGATTCGCACCCTGCCTCATGCCGTTCGGGCAGCTGCCGTCATTCGAGCCCACGACGCGCTTCACGTCCGAGATCGGACTGTTCTGGGCGCTCTTTCCCGAACATTGGGGCCAGGGCTACGCGACCGAGGCGGCCGCTGCGATGGTCGCGTACGCCTTCGGCGAGCTCCGACTGCGACGCATCGTCGCGACGACCGAGCACGACAACACGAGATCTATCAACGTGATGCGCCGTCTCGGCATGCGGCTCGAGCGAAATCCAGAGGCCGAGCCGGCGTGGTTCCAGACGGTCGGGATCCTGGACAACGCGGCGTGATTCAGTGCGCCGGCTACCGCGCGGTCCATCCGGCATCGATGACCTGTGTCGCGCCGGTGATGCCGCTCGCCTCGTCCGAGCACAGGAACCGCACGTACGCAGCGACCTCCGACGGCTCGAGCAGGCGCTTGAGGGCCGCGGGCGCGAGCATGATCTCGCGGACGACCGCGTCCTCGCTGATCCCGTGCACCTTTGCCTGATCGGCGATCTGCTTCTCCACGAGCGGCGTGCGCACATACGATGGGCAGACCGCGTTCACGGTCACGCCCTTCTCGGCGGCCTCGAGCGCGACGGCCTTGGTGAAGCCGACGAGCCCGTGCTTCGCGGCGACGTACGCGGACTTGTAGGGTGACGCGACCAGGCCGTGCACAGAAGCGATGTTCACGATGCGCCCCCACCCCTTCGCGTACATGTGGGGCAGAGCGGCGCGCGTCAGGTAGAAGGCTCCGAACAGCATGATGCGGACGAGCCTCTCCCAGGTCTCCACCGGGAACTCCTCGACGGGCGCGACGTGCTGCAGGCCGGCGTTGTTCACGAGGATGTCGATGCCGCCGAAGTCGCGGACCGCTCGAGCGACGAGCTCGTCGCAGTCCACCTGCTTGGCCGTGTCTGCGCGTTGGAAGGCGCCGGTCGGGAAACCGGCAGCGACCCTCTCGCCTTCCTCGACGTTGACATCCGCGAACAGCACGCGCGCACCCCGCGCCGCTAGGTCCGTCGCGATGGCACGGCCGATCCCGCTGGCGGCCCCGGTGACGATCGCAGCGCGTTCCTTCAACGGAGGCGCAGTCTAGGTTCTGATCCGGCCTGCCCATCGCCGCGTATCACTTGCCTGGCAGTCTGAGCGAAAACGGGAGGAACAGATGCGGAAGCGGCGGTGGTTCAGCGCGCTCATCTTCGCGATCCCCGCGGTGCTTGCGGTCGCGACGATCGCGGTCGCAGGCGATAGTGGCAAGAGGAACTTCAAAGCCGACGCCCTGAGTGGCTATCAGGAGGCCCCGGCGATCTCCACGATTGCGACCGGATCGTTCGAAGCGAGCCTCAACAACGCGGGCGACGAGATCACTTACACCCTGAGCTACAGCGACCTCGAAGGTTCCGTCACGCAGGCGCACATCCACCTCGGACAGCGGGATGTCGCGGGTGGCGTCAGTGTCTTCTTGTGCTCGAATCTCGGTAACGGACCGGCCGGCACGCAGCCGTGCCCGCCCTCCCCTGCGACCGTGACCGGTACGTTCACGGCGTCCAGCATCGTCGGGCCGGCCGGCCAGGGCCTGACAACAGGCGAGTTCGAAGAGCTCGTCCGTGCGATTCGCGCGGGCATGACGTACGCGAACGTGCATAGCACGAAGTTCCCAGGCGGCGAGACTCGCGGTCAGATCAACGACAACGACCGTCGTGGCAAGGCGAACACCGACGACTAGGCAGCGTCTCGCGCAGTAGCCGGGGCCGGCCGCGACGCGCGGCGGCTCCGGCTCAGCGCGTCGTGAAGAACGCGACCGGGTCGAGTTCGGCCCCCGACGGCAGGGCCGCCACCGAGGCGATCACGTTTGCGGTCACACTGCGGTCGTAGAACGTTTGCCACGATGAGGCGCCGTCACCGACGACCTTGAAAAGTGGCGCGCCAAGCTCCGCGCGGTCGCCGTCCTTCACCAGCAGCTGCGTGTCGGCGTTCAGCGCACCGGGCCGGTAGATGATCCGCCGGTCTCCTGACTCGAGCGTCAGGTAGGGAAAGAATGGCAGCGACGGCACGCTCGAACCGATGCGCACCTGCCCGTCGATGAGCTGGTACAGGCTGACACGCACCGTGCCTGCGATCGGCGCGCGAAACACGTAGCCGATTGGCGCCCGCAGCGCTGCGTAGCGTTTCCCGCCGTAGCTGTACGCCGTAACGGTCAGCGGATCGGGTACTGCGGTCGGCGTCGCTGTCGGACTCGACGTCGCCGGCGCGATCGTCGGAGCGGATGACGGTGTGGAGGGAGGCGATGGAGTCGGCGTCGCCGTCGCGAGCGCGACGGTCGCGACGCTCGCGCGCGACGGTGTGGGAGATAGCGTCGCCTGTGGCACGCTCCCCTGTCCCGCCGCGAACTGGCTCACGATGAAAGCGATGCCAAGAACGCTCACCCCGAGCCCAACGCCGATCGCAGCATTGCCGATGGTCTGTAACGCCGATCGTTGCTCCGGCGAGAGCCCCACTACGCCGCGACCGCTCCGGCGATCTCTTCGAGGGAGCGTCCCTTCGTCTCTTCAGCCAGCAGCCACACGCTCGTCGCGGTCACGACGAGCAGCACCATGAAGAGGGCGAACACACCCGACTGACCCAAGGTCGGGACCAGCACCGGCGTTAGGAACGGCCCGATGATCCCGCCGATGCGTCCGACCGCGGCGGCGATCCCGGCTCCGGTCGCGCGGATCGCGGTCGGATACAGCTCCGGGGAATACGTGTAAACGATCGCCCAAGCTCCGAGATTGAAGAACGACAACAGCGCCGCATAGACGAACGCATCCGTGCCGGTGCCCGCGTTCCCAAAGAGGAACGCCGCTGCGGCCGTGCCGAGCAGGTACGTGACCAGCGTCGGCTTTCGACCCCAGCGTTCCACGAGCCAGGCGGCGCTGAAGTATCCGGGGATCTGCGCGATCGTCGACAGGAAGAAGAACTCGTTGCTGCGCACTTCGGACAGCCCGCGCGCGGCCAGCAGCGACGGGACGTACAGGAAGATCCCGTAGTACGTGAACGTGATGCCGAACCAGAGGATCCAGAGCATCGCGGTGCGCCGCACGTATGCCGGACTCCACAGTTGCGCGATGCTCGTGGGCCCGGAGCGAGCCGGAGCGACCGCGGCACCAAGCGTGAGGAGCGCTCCACCACTCGCACGTTCGACGCGGCGCACGATGGCGTCGGCCTCGGCCGTGCGCCCGCGCTCCGCGAGATAGCGTGGCGACTCAGGCAGCGCGGACCGCAGATACGCGACGTAGAGCGCGGGCAATGCGGCGACGATGAACGCGCCGCGCCAGCCGAACTGCGGAAGGACGAAAAGCGCGACCAGGCCCGCGGCAAGGGTGCCGTAGGCCCAGAACGATTCAAGGAGCACGATCATCCGGCCGCGCTGCGCCCGGGGCGAGAACTCGGAGACGAGCGTCGCGACCACCGGCAGCTCACCGCCGAGCCCCAGTCCGGCGACGACGCGCGCCGCGAGCAGCGTCTCGAACGTCGGCGCGAGCGCGGAGAGCACCGCGCCCACCGAGAACAGGACCAGCGTCGCCTGGAAGATGAGGCGCCGTCCGTAGCGGTCGGCCAGGCGCCCCGAGATCGCGGCGCCGAGGAACATGCCGACGAAGCCCGCGCTGGCGACGAGACCGACCTGCGCGGGAGCGAGCGCGAATTCCTTCTGGATCGGCGCGACGAGAAAGCCGATGAGCAGGACGTCCATCGCGTCGAACATCCAGCCGAGGCCGCTCGTGATGAGTAGGCGCCAGTGAAAGCTGTTCAGCGGTACGCGGTCGAGTCGCGCGACGAACGTCTCCGCGCTCATGCGCCGAGACAGCCCTCCGCTGCGAGCAGCTCCGCGTTCAGCACCGACGCGCCGGCAGCGCCGCGGATCGTGTTGTGCCCGAGGACGACGAACTTCACGCCGAGCACGGGATCCTCGCGCAAGCGGCCGACGACGACCGACATGCCGTTGCCCGCCATGCGGTCGCGCACGGGCTGTGGCCTGTCGCGCTCATCGCGCACGACGATCGGCTGCTTCGGCGCGCTCGGCAGTCCCAGCTCCTGCGGGCGTCCTTTGAAGTTGCGCATCGCGAGTGCGACCTCACGCAGGCCGGGCCGTCCGCCCAGCGCGAGGCTCACCGTGATGGTGTGGCCGTCACGCACGCTCACGCGGTTGCAGTGCGCGGAGAACGGGAACTCGGCGTCTGTGAAGGCCTTGCCGTCCCAGGAGCCGAGGAACTTCTTCGTCTCCTGCTCCATCTTCTCCTCTTCCTCGCCGATGAACGGTACGACGTTGTCGAGCGCATCGAGCGACGGAACGCCGGGGTAGCCGGCGCCGGAGAGCGCCTGGAGCGTCGTCACGACCACCTGCTCGATGCCGAACGCGCGATGCAGCGGCGCGGCGGCGAGCGTGAACGTGATCGCGGAGCAGTTCCCATTCGTGACGATCGAGCCGGTCCAGCCGCGGTTGCGGCGCTGGACCTCGAGCGCATTCGCGTGCTCGGGATTGACCTCGGCGATGATGAGCGGGACGTCCTCGTCCATGCGGTGCGTCTTCACGTTGGAGAAGACGTGATGGCCAGCTTTAGCAAGCGCGGCTTCCCACTGCTCCGCGGCCTCGCCGGGCAGCGCCGAGAAGCAGATCTCGGCGTCGACCTCGGGCCGGGTCGCTTCGAGACGCATGTCGGCGATCGCGGCGGGCATGTCCTCGCCGAAGTGCCAGGGCGTGACGTCGCCGTAACGCTTGCCCGCGTTGCGCTCGGAAGTTGTCAGCGCGGCGAGCTCGAACCACGGATGGCCCGCGAGCAGGCCGATGAAGCGCTGCCCGACGGTGCCGGTGGCGCCGAGGACCGCGACCTTGCGCTTGCGCACGCCGGTAGTGTGCGGCATCGGATGGGAATAATCCCGCATCCTGTGCGTTGAGTTGGGCACGATGCAGATCGGGATCGACAGCTTCGCACTCGCCTATGACGACGCCAGCTCGGCGCTCCGCCCGGCGGACCACATGCGGAACCTCATCGATCAGATGGAGTACGCGGACCAGGTCGGTCTCGACGTCTTCGGCATCGGCGAGCACCATCGCAAAGAGTTCCTCGACTCCGCACCGGCGGTGATCCTCGCCGCGGCGGCTGCGCGCACCAAGCGCATCCGGCTCACAAGCGCGGTGGCCGTCCTGAGTGCGGTCGATCCGGTGCGTTTGTTCGAACAGTTCGCCACGCTCGATCTCATCTCACAGGGCCGGGCCGAGATGGTCGTCGGCCGGGGCTCGTTCGTCGACGCGTTCCCGCTCTTCGGTCTCGACCTGAGTGACTACGACGAGCTCTATGCGGAGAAGCTCGAGCTCCTGCTCAAGCTCCGCGACGAGGAACACCCGCAGTGGTCCGGGCAGTTCCGCCCTGCGCTCACCGGACAGGGCGTCTATCCGCGACCGATGCAAGAGCGACTTCCCATCTGGGTCGGGGTCGGTGGGACACCGCAGTCGTTCGTTCGCGCGGGCCTACTCGGCCTTCCGCTCATGGTCGCGATCATCGGCGGCGAGACACACCGTTTCCGTCCGCTCGTCGATCTCTATCGCGAGGCGGGTCGGCAAGCGGGTTTCGCGCCGGACCAACTGAAGGTCGGGATGCACTCGCTCGGCTACGTCGCCGACACCTCGAAAGAGGCCCGCGAGGATTTCTACCCCGGCTTCGCCCGCGTGATGACGGATATCGGTAAGGAGCGCGGCTGGGCGCCGATGACTCGCCCGCAGTTCGATTCACAGCTCACGCCGAAGGGCGCGTGGCTCCTCGGCGAACCGGAAGAAGTGGCCGAGAAGATCCTGCGCCACAGCGAGGCGCTCGGCGGCATCACGCGCGTCACGTTCCAGATGAACGCCGCGTCGGTGCCGCATGAGAAGCTCCTGCACGCCACCGAATTGCTCGGTGCCAAGGTCGCGCCCATCCTGCGCAAGGAGCTCGCCCCAGCCGCGACCTGAGCCGACGTCGGCCTAGCTGCGGTGGAACTCCTCGTGGACCGCGCGCACCGCCTTGTCGCGCTCGCCGTCCGCGACGACGAACGAGATGTTCAGCTCGCTCGAGCCCTGCGCGATCGCCATGACGTTCACGCCGGCGCGGCCGAGCGCCCCGAACACGCGTGCCGCCACGCCCGGCGTTCCGCGCATGCCCTCCCCCACCGCGGCCACGATCGCGACGGGCGCCTCAACGCTGACCCGCTCCACGTCGTGGCGCCGGAGCTCGGCGCTGAACATCCGCTCGAGCGCTGGTCGGAGACGCTCGGCGCCGTCGGCGGGCACGACGAGGCAGATCGAATTCTCGCTCGAGGACTGACTGATCATCAGCACGTTCACTTTTTCGGCCGCTGTCGTGTCAAAGACGCGCGCCGCGAAGCCTGGCACTCCGCTCATTCCCGCACCCTGCACGGTTAGAAGACCTAGGTCGCCGAGCGACGTCGTCGCCTTCACGACGCTGCCGTCGAACACCGGGTCCCCGGTGATCGTGGTCCCCGGATGCTCCGGGGCGAAGGTGTTGAGGATGCGGACCGGGATGTGCGCTTCGATCGCCGGCAGCACCGTCCGCGGGTGGATCACCTTCGCGCCGAAGTACGAGAGCTCCGCGGCTTCGGCATACGACACGCGCTCGAGCGACTTCGCGCCGCGCACGATGCGTGGGTCCGCGCTCATCACGCCGTTCACGTCGGTGTAGATCAGGAGCACGTCGGCGTTCACGGCCGCCGCCAGCACGGCCGCGGAGTAATCCGAGCCGCCTCGTCCCAGTGTCGTCGTTACGCCGTCCGCGGTGGATGCGACGTAGCCGGTGATGACCGGTGTCACCCCGTCCCTGAGCAGCGGCAGGACGTCTTGATGCACGCGCGCCTTCGTGTCGTCGAGGAGCGGATTCGCGTGCCCGAACGCATCGTCGGTGATGAGCAGGCCCTCCGCGGAGAGCGATTTCGCCTTCGTGCCCCGCGCGTTGAGAAGTGCCGCAACGATCGGCGCCGAGATCTTCTCGCCGTAGGTCACGATCGCATCGAGGCTGCGGGCCGTGCATTCGTGAAGGATCGAGACGCTGCGCAGCAGGGACGTCGTGCGCGCCGCGAGGTCCGTGATCTCGCCGAGCACGTCGCCACCGCCGACGCCGAGCAGATCGGCGACGAGGTTCGCGTGCGCCTTGGCGAGATCGTTCACGATGCGCTCGGCCACTGAGGCCTCGCCGTTCGCGGCTTCGCGCGCCGCCGTGTGCAGCGCATCGGTGGTACCTGCCGTCGCGGAGACGACGACGACACGGTCGCCCTTGGTATCTCCGACGATGCGTGCCACGCTTTCGAGCGCGGTCGGCGAGGCGACGGACGTCCCGCCGAATTTGAGGACGGTGCGGGTCAACGCATAGCTCGGGCGATCGCGATCACGTCGCCGAGTATGGCCGAGGCGGTCGCGTCACCGCCGGCGCCCGGTCCGCTGAACACGAGCCGGCCCGCAAGGTCGGTCTCGATCGTCACGACGTTCGTCGGCCCATCGGCCGCACCCTCCGGCGAGCTCGCCGGAACCTCTTCGGGACCGACGCGGGCCTTCGTCGCGCGCTCACCGAAGTCCGCCGTGGCGAGG
>JALYLT010000087.1 GCA_030774095.1 Chloroflexota bacterium | reverse complement strand
ATCCCCCCGCGGCGTTCGTTACTTGGGCGGAGGCGGCAGTGCTCGCGCTACTCGGCCTTGATCCAGCGCGAGCGACCGGTGGCGTCGGCGAAGTCCCACGGCTGAAGTTCCGGCGGCTCCAGGCCGAGGTCCCTGAGGATCGCACAGATCTGCTCGCGGTGGGCGCTCCCGTGGTGCAACGCTTGGCCGGTCACGATGGCCGCGTGCGTCTCGTACGTGCCGTCATCGAGGAGCACCCTGCGCATGGCGTCGTCGGGAAGGGACAGGAAGCCCATCCACAGCGCCTCCGCCTCGTCCACCCGCGGCCCCAGCTCGCCGAGGTCTGAGCTCAGGCCGCGCTCATGCGCCCAGGCGGGACGGTGGCCGGTCAGCGCACCGAGGTAGCCGCCGTCCGTGCAGACGATGTGGTCGAACGTCTCCAGGATGCTCCCGTGGTCCCCAGCCAGGGGCGTGGGCCGCGGCTGTGACAACTGTTCGGGCTGGAGCTGGGCACAGAACGCCAGCAGTTCGCGCGTCGCCCAGGCGTTGTGCCGAAACGCCTCCTTAAGCGTGGCGTTAGCTTTGCTCATCGGGTCGAATTTTAAGTCGTGAACGGCCGGTGTTAGTGGACGAAATATTCGGTCCGGAGTCGGCGACATTCGTCAACTGGATGTCCTGCCTGAAGTCAGGCGTGAAGACGCCCTCGAGCAGGAAAGTAGACCGTGCAGTAGAGCGTCGTTGCTTGCTGGGCGTTCGCCGCTGGATGCTAGGTTTCAGTGAAAGCCCCTTTGGAGCGCTGACCGCACCATTGCTGTCGTGAGAGAGTCCCAAACCTTGGTCCGCGGACCGCGAAGCTCTCTCGAGCTGCCGGTCACCGCGCTGCCAGGTATCGGCGACGACTCGGCCAAGCTCCTCGAGCGTATCGAGATCCGCACCATCGGCGATCTGCTCTGGCACCTGCCGCGGACGTACGCGGACTTTTCAAAGTTCACGCCGCTGAAGAGTGTGCGCGCGGAGCAGGAGCAGACCGTCGAGGCGATCCTCGGCCGGATCGGCCAGCGCCGCACAGCGCGCGGCCAGCTCATGACCGAGGTCGAGCTGCTGGATCCGCAAGATCGCTCGCCGACGAACGTGCGTGCGACATGGTTTGGCCGCCAGTTCATCAAGGAGCGCTACCCCGAGGGACAGCTCGTGCGGCTCTCCGGGAAGGTGAAGTTCTTCGGACGGTCGCTTCAGTTCTCGAACCCGAAGATGGAGAACGCCGCGGCCGAGGCCGTGCACACCGGCCGCATCGTGCCGATGTACCGCCTCACCGAAGGACTCAAGGAGGGCCACCTGCGCCGCTGGCTTCACACCGCGGTGATGGGTGGCGCGAAACGAACTCCGGTGGTCCGCGAGGTCGCCGATCCGTTGCCGGAGGCGGTGCGCACGCGGCGCTCGCTGGTACCGATACAGGACGCGCTCCGCGAGGTGCACTTCCCGTCGGAGTGGAAGGACCTGTGGACCGCACGACGCCGTCTTGCCTTCGACGAGCTGCTGGTGCTGCAGCTCGCGCTCGGTCAGCGGCGCGCGCGTTGGACGAAGGAGGCGAAGGCGCTGCCGCTGCGCGCCGACGATGCTGAGATCGCGCGCTGGATCGCGGAGCTGCCGTTCACGCTTACCGCCGATCAGCTGGAAGCCTTCCGTCAGATCCGCTCGGACCTCGCGCGCCGCGTCCCGATGTCGCGCCTGCTCGAGGGCGACGTCGGGTCGGGAAAGACCGTCGTCGCGGCACTGGCGGCGCGCATCGCGGTGGCTTCCGGGTCACAGGCCGCGCTGATGGCGCCGACCGAGCTTCTGGCGGAGCAGCATCACCGTTCGCTCGAAACGCTGTTCGCGGCGGGTGGCCCGCGCCACGCTCTGCTGACCTCGAGCGTGACCGGTCCGGCACGTCAGCAGGTCCTCGCCGGTCTGGCGTCGGGCGAGCTGGACGTCGTCGTCGGCACGCACGCGCTCGTCGAGGAGACCGTGGCGTTCAAGCGGCTCGGTCTCGCGATCGTCGACGAACAGCATCGCTTCGGCGTCCGGCAGCGCGCGACGTTCCGCGAAAAGGGGATCGACCCGCACCTGCTGCTGACGACCGCCACGCCCATCCCGCAGACGCTTTCGCAGACCGTGTATCGCGACCTCGACATCTCGGTGCTGCACCAGATGCCGTCCGGCGTCCAGTCAATCCGTACCGAGGTGCGCCCGCACGCCGCGCTGGCCAAGGTCTGGCCCTGGGTGAAGGAGCGCGTGGCCGCCGGCGAGCAGGCCTTCGTTGTGACACCGCGTATCGAGGAGGATCCGGAAGACGACATCCCGAGCGCTGAGGCAACGTTCCGCGATCTCAAATCGAAGGAGCTCTCCGGCGTCCGCGTCAGCTTGCTTCACGGCCGCATGCCGGCGCGCGAGCGCGACGATGTCATGCGGCGATTCGCGGCGCGCGAGCTCGACGTGCTGGTGGCGACGACGGTCGTCGAAGTGGGGATCGACATCCCGAACGCGACGGTGATGATCATCCTCGGCGCCGAGCGCTTCGGGCTCGCGCAGCTCCATCAGCTGCGCGGCCGCGTCGGGCGTCGAGGACAGCGAGCGTTCTGCATCCTCGTGAGTGCGAAGGCGGACGAGTCAGAGCGGCTCGCCGCGATGACCGAGAAGAAGCCCGGGACCGACCAGCCACTTGACGGGTTCGATCTCGCGCAGCGCGATCTGCAGATCCGCGGCGCGGGTGAATTCCTCGGCAAGCGGCAGAGCGGCGAGGGGAACGAGCTGCGCATCGTCGACATGGCCGACGTCGATCCGGTGCTTCTCGAAGAGACGACGGTCGAGGCGGACCGCATCCTCGCCGCCGATCCGCAGCTCGATCGACCCGAGCACGCGTCGCTCGAGCAGGCCGTCGCGGATCTCTGGCGCCGCTACGCGCTGGCGTGAGGGTCATCGCGGGCAGCGCGAAGGGTCGGACCCTCGGGGCGCCACGCGGCAGCGCGACACGACCCGCAACAGATCGGATCCGCGAGACGCTGTTCGCGATCCTCGAGCCCATCATCGCGGATGCGCGCGTGCTCGATCTCTTCGCCGGGGCGGGCACGCTCGGGATCGAGGCGCTTTCGCGCGGCGCGGCACGCGTAACGTTCGTCGAGCGTTCCGCCGAAGCGCTGAAGACGCTGCGCAAGAACATCAGGACCACCGAGTTCGAAGACCACGCCGAGGTCATCGGCGCGAATGTCCTCGGGTTCCTCGAGCAGTCGATCGCAGGGCCGTATGACGTCGTCTTCTGCGATCCGCCCTTCGCCGACGTGGCGCTCCTCGAGGCGACCCTCGCACATCCGCGTTTGGCCGGCGCCCTGGCAACCGACGCCAGCCTCGTCGCGCGGGTGCACAAGAAGCATCAGCCGCGGGTCCCGGATGGCGCCCGCGTGCAGCGGGTCAAGGACATTGGCGAGGAAAGCCTCCTGTTCCTACGGTACGATGGCGGTCGCGGAGGAGGGTGACCTTGGACATCCAGTTCCTCGTGGAACGCCTCGAATCGCTCGTCGTGAACGCACGCAAAGTCCCGATGACGAGCCAGGTCATCCTCGAGCAGGCAGCGATCCTGGACGTCATCGATCAGCTGCGCGTCGCCATCCCTGAGGAAGTGCGCCAGGCTCGGCGCATCAATCAAGAGAGCGACCGTGTCCTCTCGAAGGCGCGCGAAGAGGCGGAGCAGATCATCGGCGCAGCGCAGGAGCAGGCCGCGCTGCTCCTGCAGGATCAATCGATCCTTCGCGAGGCCGAGACGAAGGCGCAGGATCTTGTAGACAAAGCGCAGGCGAAGTCTGACGAGACCATGAGCGGCGCCGACCAGTACGCCGCCGATGTGCTGGTCCGCCTCGAGAGCGATCTGGTGAAATCGCTGTCCATCATCAAGAGGAGCCTCGAGGTCATCGAGGAGCGCAAGCCGCTACCGACCGAGGGGTAATCAAATGATCGTCAACGTCGCGCCGCTGCTGAAGCAGCCCGTCGGCGCGCAGGCCGACTATCACGTCGCCGAGTCGCCGATAGATCCGGACGGCGAGAACTCCGGCTTGCTCGAGGCGGGAGCCGTTTCGATCGATGCCGACATCGTCGCGACCCACACGAACCCCGGTGCGTATCTCGAGGGCGCGGCCGACGCGAGCCTCGAGACGATATGCAGCCGCTGCCTGGTGCCGATCGAGACGCCGGTGCATGCGGATTTCGCCGAGCAGTACTACGCGAGGTTCGGTGTCCTCTTCGGAGAGTCAATGGGCGAGGCACCGACGGACGCGAAGACGATCGGCTCGGACTTCAAGATCGACCTGACTCCGCTCCTGCGGGAGGAGATCTTCCTCGCCACGCCGTTCGCACCACTCTGCCGGCCGGACTGCAAAGGCCTCTGCCCGGTGTGCGGTGACGACCTGAACCAGCGCCCGCATCAGCACGAGACGGTGGTGGACGAGCGATTCGCCAAGCTCGAGAAGCTTCGCGACTTCCACGCCGAGCGCGACTAGCGCCCGAAGAGGGTCCGCCAGATCCCAGTGACGGCCTCGAATGCGGTGAAGTTGTCGAGGAAGCGGTCGAAGTGAAGGAAATACTCCTGGGCTTCCTTGCCCAGCAGCAGCAGGACGAACGCGACCGCGGCGTCGCGCCGTGAAAGCGGCGCGCCGGGACGGTAGTGATGGAGCGCGGCGACGGCGATGAACCAGAACTCGAACACATTGGGGAAGACAAGAAGTGTCCACCGCGCGCCGCTGAGCTCGAACACGACCTCGCCGATCATCCGGTAGGCGAACAGTCCTGCCGCGACGCCGCGCTCGAGGCCGGCCCAGCCGAGCGCGACCCTCAGGAATACGAGCATGTAGGCGAGGTCGCAGAGTTTGTCGAGACGCTGGTAGTCCTCGATACCGCCGATCGCGTTCATGAGGAACAGGTCGGAGAAGTCCGTGACGACCGCGAAGAGGCCACCCGCGAACGGCCAGCGCAGCGCGGGCAGCGCGCACAGGACCCGGAACGCGACGAAGACCGCGATCTGCCAGGTCATTTGCCACATAGAATCATCGAGAACGACATCAAGGAGAGCAGTCTTTGGCACCTCTTCCCAAGAAACGCACCCCGCACGCCGCGCAGGGCGCGCGCCGCAGCCATCTGGCGCTGAAAGCGCAGAATCTCGTGCCTTGTCCGCAGTGCAAGAGCCCCAAGCCCCCGCACCAGGCGTGTCCGCACTGCGGCATGTTCCGCGGTCGCCAGGTGCTCAAGATCAAGGCGAAGCGCGCCGCGGCGTAGTCCCGTGCGCATAGCGGTCGACGCCATGGGTGGCGACCACGCCCCGGACGAGATCGTCCGGGGCGCGCTGCTGTATCGGGAGAAGGGGGGCACCGCGGATGTCGTCCTGGTCGGGCAGGAGGAACGCCTGCGTCCGCTGCTCGGCGGCGCGCACGCGGGTGTCGAGATCCGTAACGCGGCCGAGATCATCGCGATGGACGAGCATCCCGCGAACGCGCTGCGCCGCCGGTCCGACACCTCGATCGGCGTGGCGACGACGATGGTGAAGAAGGGTGAAGCCGACGCGGTCGTCTCCGCCGGAAGCACGGGCGCGACGATGGCCGCCGCGCTTCTCATCCTCGGGCGCGTGCGTGGCATCGACCGCCCGGCCCTGTGCGGCATGCTGCCGGTGCTCGGCGAAAAGCCCGCGACGTGCCTCCTCGACGCCGGCGCCACGATGGACGCCGACGCGAAGAACCTGCTCCAGTTCGCGCGCATGGCCACGTGGTTCATGGAGAAGGTGCACGGCGTGGCGACGCCGTCGATCGGCCTCATCAACGTCGGCGAAGAGCCCGAGAAGGGCGACAAGATTCGGCTTGAGGCTCACGCGCTGCTCTCCGCGAGCGACATGAACTTCTACGGCAACATCGAGGGCCGCGACGTGCTCCGCGGCGTGACCGACATCGCGCTCTGCGACGGCTTCACCGGCAACGTGCTCGCGAAGGGGCTCGAGGGTGCGCTCGACGTAGTGCAGGTCGGCATCCGCGGTGACATCTTCGGCGGGCCGCTGGGCAAGGCCGCCGCGTTGCTCGCGTATCCAGGCATTCGCAGGTTCCGCCATCGCTTCGACTACGACCAGTACGTGTCAGCGCCGCTGCTGGGCATCGCTGGCGTCTCCGTCGTCACGCACGGACGTGCGCGCGCGGGCATGGTGCGCTGGGCGATCGCGGTCGCCGAGCGCGCGGTCTCGTCGCGGCTCGTCGAAGCGATCGGCGCCAGCGCGGCCACCGCCGCTTGAAGCAGCGAGCGCCGCGCGCGGGCCGTCACCCGGCGCGTCGGGTCGCGCTGCAGACGCTGTTCGAGATCGACTTCAACCGTGCCGACGCGAAGGAAACGTGGCAACGCGGCTCGTTCCGCACCGGGCTCACCGACGAAGCCGCGAACTTCGCGTGGCAGCTGGTCGAGGGCGTGCTCGAACATCGGAGGGAGCTCGACCTGGAGATCCACCAGCTCGCGCCGGAGTTCCCGATCGAGCAGATGGCGCGCATCGACCGGAACGTGCTGCGGATCGCCCTCTACGAGCTGCGCATTCTTGGCGACGCGCCGGCCGCCGCGATCATCGACGAGGCCGTCGAGCTCGCGAAGATGTTCGGCAGCGAGGCCTCGCCCAAGTTCGTCAACGGCGTGCTCGCGACCGCGGTCGGCGGGCGGAAAGAGCCTTCGGCCTAGCGCACGGTCAGCGGGATGCGGATGAGCTTGGTGACGCTGCCGTCTCTGGCGCTGCCCTCGTAGACCTCGAGATAGATCTTGCCCGTGGTCCCCGCCGGCAGACGGACGGTCGCGGTGAACGTTCCGCCGGGATCGCAGCAGTTGGTCCCGGTGGTCGAGGTGCGAAGAATCTCCTTCTCGCGATCGTCGCGGACAATGATGTCGACGTGCGCCTCGAAGTTGTGCGCGACGCCTGAGACTTGGAAGGTCGCGCCCACCGTTGCGCCGTACGCGGGCGAGTTCACCGCGTTGCTGTCAAAGATCGTTCGTGGGTCCCCGCCGATGTCAATGATGATGCGGAACGGGTTGAAGGCGATGGCTGTGCGCCATGGCCGCAGGTCGTCGAGGCCGATCTCGTAGACCGTTTCGGGCGTGCCCAGGCCTTTCGGCGATGTCGCAACGATGCTGCGCAGTGGGCTCTTGTTGATGGTCTGGGTGCCCGTCACCGTATCCGTGCCGTTCACGGTGACCACCATCCTCCACTTACCGCCGAGGGGCTTGGCCGTTTCGTCGTTCTCGAAGACCTCGACCTTGAAGTCCGGGTACGAGACCGTGGGTGAGATGTTCTGCAGATCGCTCTCGATTTCGATGCGCGCGAGGCCAGGTGCGATCGTCTCGACCGACGTGCGGGTGGTCAGCTTCCGAGCCGCCGCCGCGTTGGCGTCACCGTAACCCAGCGCCGGCTTCGTGCTGCCGAGCGTGTCGTAGTCGGTCACGTCCTCGCGGGAGAGCGCCTGATCGACGACCAGGCCGTCGATGACAGCGTTGTTCTTGCCCATGTCGAGGATCCGCGCCCGGCGAATACCAGGCTCTTCCGTGATGACATACACAAGCTGCTGAAGAAGAGCGAGGGACTGCGCGCTGCCGCGCACCCCCCAACCTGTCGTGACGTCGAACTCGACAGTTGCGACATCGCCGTTGACGGTGACCTGCAACCCCAAGGACGACGAGCCCGTCGCGCCACGAGGGGCGATCAGGGAGATCGGATTCGATGCGCCCGAGGGCACGGAGGTGGCTGGTGCACCTCGCATCGCGGTGATCCGAGAGTCGATGCGTGATTCGCGGCTCACTTCGTTCAGCCTGCCGTTGATGAGCGCGCTCACGGGCGGCAGCAGATCGCGGACGAAGAACACGCGGATCTGGGCCGCCGGGGCTGTCGTCGGGGATGCGGAAGCCGTGGCCACCGGCGCGGTCGATCCCGGCGAGACCGCAGCCGTCGAACCAGGCGAATCCGCTACGGGTCCGTCATCAGTAGGCCGCGTGAACCAAGACCCGAAGGCCAGCGCAAGCACGAGCGCCGCGGCAACACCGAGGGCCGGCCACAGTGCGAAACTTCCTCGGGCAGGTCGCCCGGCGATCCGCGAACGCTCGTACGGCGTCTCGTTGACCTCGGAGGTCTCGATCGCGCGGGATAGCGCGCGACCCAGGATCTCGTCGTCCCGCGGCTCGGTCGTCTTCATCGCATCGCTCCTCGGGCGAGGCGCCCGGCGATCTGGGTCTGCCGGAGCTTCTCGATCGCCTGGTGGAGGGTTGCGCCCACCGTCCCGCTCTTGATGTCGAAATGGCTGGCGATCTCGTCGTAGCTGAGGCCGTAGTAATAACGAGCAACGACGATCGTTCGCTGCCGCTCGGGCAGCTGCTGCAGCGCCGCGAGGAGGTCGGCGCGGTCCGCGACTGCGTCGAACGCCGATGACTCAGACGTCCCGCGTTCGGCCCAGCGCTCGTCCTCGACGCGCCGGCGGCGACGCTGCCGCAGCAGCTCCCGCGTGCCAACGACAAGGAGCCAGGCTCCGGGGCGATCGAGGGTCGCGAGGCCCTGCTTATGCGCTTTCACGAACGCCTCCTGTGCCGCGTCTTCGGCCGCATCCCCGTCGCCTCCGATGGCCAGCAGCGCCCGCAGCAGGCGCGGGTACTCGAGGTCGTAGAGCTCGCGCCAACCGTCGGTCATCTGCTTACTGAACGAGTCCTGAGGAGGCCTGTTCCTTTAGTCTGGGCAGAAGCCCGATTGACGGGCGCTTTCCGCCCACCGACACTTGCGCGGCAGCTGCCGAGGGCGGACGGCGGGCAGCGCACACGCGGAGGAGGTAGCCGGTTTGGCCGA
>JALYLT010000086.1 GCA_030774095.1 Chloroflexota bacterium | reverse complement strand
TGGACGATCTCGCCGTTGTTCCTGACGACGACGCTGCACGAGGACCTCCCGGTCCGCGCGACGGCGACCGCCGCGCCCACCGCAGCGGCGGCCACGAACGCGCCGAGCGCTGCGCCGGCCGGACCGAAGATCGTCTCCATGGGTCAGCTTCAGCGCGTCGACGACCTTCATCGAGGCACCGGTCCCGTGTCGCTCATCGAGCTCGACGGCAAGACGTACCTGCGCTTCGACGATGTCGCGATCCAGAACGGACCCGACCTCCACGTGTATCTCGCCCGCGGGATCGGTGGTGCGTACGACGGGAGCCGCGACCTCTACCTCGGCGCGCTCAAGGCGACGAACGGCTCGTTTAACTACGAGCTGCCGGCCGGTACGCCCCTCGCCGATTACAAGTCGGTCGTCGTGTGGTGCCGGGCGTTCACGGTCCTCTTCACCTGGGCCGACCTCCGCTAGCGCGCGCCCAGGTGGCGCAGGAGATCCGGGCTCAGGTCGCCGGTGCAGATCTCCTCGACCGGTCCGCGCATGCGGATCTCGTCGTCCGCGGCGATGCGGATGCGCAGCTGGCCACCGGGCATCGTAACCGTCACGTCGCGGCCGACCAGACCTTTCCGGTGGCAGGCCGCGACGACCGCGCAGCTCGACGAGCCCGATGCGAGCGTGTAGCCCGCACCGCGCTCCCAGATCAGGATCCGGACCTCGCTCCGCGACACGATCTGCGCGAACTGGACGTTGGTGCGATTCGGGAACGCGGGATGCGTCTCGATCTTCGGACCGAGCGCGTGGATGTCGATCTGCGTCAGATCCGGCACGACGATGACGCAGTGCGGATTTCCCATCGACACCGAGGTCACCTCGAAGCGCCGGCCTTCGACCTCGATCGCGTCGAGCGGGTCGAAGCGCGCCTTGCCCATGTCGACGGTGATCTGCGCGACGCGGCCGTTCTCGTGCTCGAGGATGCAGGTGACACGGCCGCCCAGCGTGTGCAGCGTGAAGCGGTCCTTGTCGGTATAGCCGTGCTCGCGCATGAACTTCGCGAAGATGCGGACGCCGTTGCCGCTCTTCTCCGCCTCGCTGCCATCCGGGTTGAGGATGCGCAGGCCGAAGTCCGCGCCGTCGCCCGGGGACACGACGAGGATGCCATCCGAACCGACGCCGCGGTTGCGGTCGCAGATGAGGCGGACCGCGTCGGGCGTCAGCTCGAACGGGATGTCCTTCGGGTCGATCACGATGTAGTCGTTCCCCAGTCCGTGCGACTTCGTGTAATGCGGCACGCTCAGGTGCGCGTCGTCAGCACAGGCACGCGTCGTCGGGATCGGGGCCGCCTCGGGGCGTCGGCGCGCTCGGTCCAGGGCCATGCGCGTGACGGCGCGCACGCGGATCGGCCTGCGGGTGGCCCAAGTAGCGGCGCTCCTCGCTCGGCTTCTGGTCCGGATGCGCCGGCGTTCCGAGCGGAGGGGGCGGCTCGAGACCGAGCAGCTTGGCCGGCGTGACCTGGAACACGGTCCGGATCTCGTCCTTCGTGCAGCCATACGCGAGCAGCAGCTTGATCATCCAGCGGTTCGCAACGATGTGAGGGAAGTTCTGGAGCTGCCCGAAGTCGCTCCCGTACACGAGGTTCTCAGGGCCGACCTCCTTCACGATGCGTGCTGCGTAGAGGGGACCGCTCTCATGGAGGGGAAAAGCCATCGTGCCCAGGCCAGATAGCATCAGCTTCGCGCCGCGCTTTGCCTGCTCCTTCATCTGCTCGATGGTGTGCTTCGAGTGGATGTGCGCCGGGTGGATGATCTCGATGCGCTCGACACCAAGTCGCCGCGCCTCCTCGACCAGCAGGACCGTGTCCGCGTACGGGTAGTGGCCTGACGCGAGCACGAGGTCGTTCGCAGCGATGATCTTCAGGATCTCCTGGACCTGCGGGATGACCTTGCGCTTCTCGTCGAGGAACGACAGCCCGAAGCCGGACCAGTCGTCGTACACGACTCGGCGATGGTGGTAACTGTCGACCATCGGCATCCACACGTACTTCATGCCGGGGAAGCCCAGGCATTTCTTCACCGCCTCGGGGTTGAAGCCGCCCATCGAGTAGTTGAGCACGACACCGCCGTAGCAGAGCACCGGCCGCAGCCCGCGAGCGTCGGCATGCCGATTGACGATCTTTTGCACCAGCGCGTTACGCGACGCCGAGGGCGTGTACCAGGTCTTCACGACCATCGCGCGCATGCCGGCCTCGGTGTAGTCGATGCCGATGTCGTCTTCGAGCAGCAACCGCTCCATCGGGTCCGAACCGCCGTGGGCGTGGGAGTCGATCGCATGCGTGAGAAGCTCATCGACGTCCTGTTCGGTGAACTTCGCGCCAGCGAGGAAGCGGGTGTACTGGATGTTCGCCCACTGCGCTTGTTGGCGGATGAGCCAGGTGAGGATCTCGTCCGTGACGCCCTCAGCGTCGACGCTGGTCAGCGTCTTGAGCCGCGCGACGCGCTCGTCGCTGACCTTTACTTTAAGGATCTCGGCGAGCGATAGGTTGTCCTCGGGCTTCGCGCTCCCGCGGTCTTTTTCCGTCAAGTGCTCTCCGCCCTTTCGTTTTGGGTTGTCGCAAAGATGCGTCATGGGAGGTCCTAAGACAAGTTGGAGGTGTATCCCTTGTCGCGTCCATCGTCGCCGCTTGAGGTCTTCCTCGTCGCGCTGCGGCTCGGGCTTACGTCGTTCGGTGGACCTATCGCGCACCTCGGCTACTTCCGGAGCGAGTACGTCGTGCGCAGGCGCTGGGTCGACGAAATGACGTACGCCGACATCGTTGCGCTATGCCAGTCGCTACCAGGTCCGACGAGCAGCGAGGTGGGCATCGCGATCGGCCTCTTGCGCGCCGGACCGCTCGGCGCCTTCCTCGCGTGGCTCGGCTTCACGCTGCCGTCCGCTGTCTTGATGGTGATCTTCGCCTACACCCTCGATCGGCTGGGCGGCGCGCTCGTTCCGGTGGTTCGCGTGCTCGAGCTCGTCGCGCTCGCGGTCGTCGCCTTCGCCGTATGGCGGATGGCGCGTGCGCTCGCGCGGGACGCGCGTCGCGGCACGATCGCGCTTGCCGCGACGGCACTCGCGGTCGCATGGCACGACCAGTACGCGCAGGTCGCGATCATCCTGCTCGCGGGTATCGCCGGACGGATCTTGCTTCCCGCCCCTGCCGTCGCCACGCGCGTCGCGCAAGCGGTGCCGATCGGGCGAACCGTCGCGATCGCGTGCGGGATGCTGTACGTCGTACTGCTGGTCGCGTTGCCCGTCGCGGGCGTAACCTTCGCGAGCGGAGAGCTCCGCCTCTTCGACGCCTTCTATCGCTCCGGTGCCTTCGTGTTCGGCGGTGGTCACGTCGTGCTGCCGCTGCTCCAGAACGAGGTCGTTCCGTCCGGATGGGTCACGCAGGACCAGTTCCTCGCGGGCTACGGCGCTGCGCAGGCAGTGCCGGGTCCGCTCTTCACGTTCGCGGCTTATCTGGGAACGGTGATCGCGCCGAGTCCCTGCTCTAACCCACTCGTGATCTGCGATCTGTTCACTGTCTGGCCGCCCAACGGGCTCGTGGGTGCGACGATCGCGCTCGTCGGGATCTTCCTCCCCGCGTTCCTCGTCGTGTTCGCTGCGCTCCCGTCGTGGGGCGCGCTGCGCACGCGGCCATGGGCCCAGTCCGCTCTAGCTGGCGTGAACGCGGGGGTCGTGGGCCTACTGCTTGCCGCGCTCATCGGCCTTGTGGTCGCCGCCATAGCATCGCTGCGATGACGTTCCCCGCGGAGCTCTTCCCCGACACGACGCTCCTGACGCAGGGCAACACGCTCGCGGTCGGCGGCTGCGATCTCGTCGCGGTCGCCGATGAGTTCGGGACGCCGCTCTACGTGTACGACGAGGCGACGATCCTCGCGCGCGCCCGATCGTTCCGCGCCGCGGTCGCTGGCTATCCCGGTCGTGCGATGGTCTGCTACGCCGCCAAGGCATACAGCGCGCCGTGGCTGCTGAGCCTTCTCGCTGCGGAAGGACTTGGCCTCGATGTCGTGTCAGGTGGGGAGCTTCACGCCGCGATGCGCGCCGACTTTCCCCGCGACCGGATCTTCTTTCATGGCAACAACAAGAGCGAGGACGAATTGCTCCTCGCGAGCGCTGAGAGCGTGGGCCGCATCGTCGTGGACAACCTGGACGAGATCACGCTTCTCGCGCGGGTCGCCGCGAAGCGCGCCGCGCGGACACCGGTGCTGCTGCGGCTCGGACCGGCGGTCGACGTGCACACGCACGCGCACCTGCTCACCGGGGCGGACGACACGAAGTTCGGTCTGGATATCGCAAGCGGCGTGGCCGAAGAAGGCGTGCGGGCAGTGCTTGCCCGGCCGAAGCTCGAGCTCCGCGGCTTCCACGCGCACATCGGCTCCCAGATCCGCGAGGTCATCCCATATCGCGAATCGGTGGAGCGTCTCTTCGCCTTCGCGGCGCGCATGCGTGAGAAGACGGGCTTCGTCGCGCGTGAGATCAGTCCGGGCGGCGGCTACGGCGTGCGGTACACGATGGACGATCCAGAGCCGCGGCCCGCCGAAATGATCAGCGACGTGGCGACGATCGTCGCGGATGCCGCGCGCCGTCACGGCTTCGCGGATCCGCTGCCTGATCTCACGATCGAGCCGGGCCGCTCGATCATCGCCCCCGCGGGCGTTGCTCTCTACCGCGTCGGATCGGTGAAGCGCGGCGCGCGCACCTACGTCGCGGTGGATGGCGGCATGGCCGACAACATCCGCCCGACCGCGTACGGCGCGAAGTACACGGCGGCTCTGGCGAGCCGTGTCGATGACGGTGCGCCGATCGATGTCGCGATCGCCGGCAAGTACTGCGAAACCGGAGACATCCTGATCCAGAAGGTCGCGCTGTCACTTCCACGCGTCGGCGAGATCATCGCGGTCCCCGTATCGGGCGCCTATCAGCTATCGATGGCGAGCAACTACAACATGGCGCCGCGCCCCGCGGTCGTCGTCGTGCGCGACGGCCGTGCGCGGCTGGTGCGCCGCCGCGAAACGTTCGAGGACCTGCTGGCTCCCGAGGTCGTCGCCGATCGCGTGAAGACGTGACGTAGGAGTGGACAGGTGACGGACTTCCTTGAGGAAGTGGGCGCGGAGCGCAGGGCCTATGTGATGGAGACACGGCCGCGCGTGAGCGAGCAGGACGTCCTCTCGAACATGCGCGACAACCTTTGGGCGCGTGCGCGCGCCGCGGGCGCGTTGGACGCGCTGCGCAACGATGGCGCGCTCGATGCCTTCACGAGTGCGCTTGCGCTGGCCAAGCGCGAGGGCCATTTGGCCGTGATCGCTGAGGTGAAGCGCGTTTCGCCGGCGCAAGGAGTGCTCGGCGCCGACGTGGACGTCGTGCGGCTCGCCCGCGCGTACGTCACCGCCGGTGCGACCGCGATCTCAGTGGTCACCGAGCCGAAGCATTGGGGCGGCTCGCTCCGCGATCTCGAGGCCGTCCGCGACGCGGTGGACGTACCTATCCTCTACAAAGACGTCGTCGTCACCGAGTACCAGGTCCTCGAAGCGCGTAAGGCCGGGGCCGATGCCGCGCTCCTCATCGCGGAGGCGCTGCACGATGAGGACCTGAGCCGAGTCGCGAAGCGCGCGGCCGACCTTGACATGGGCGTGCTGGTCGAAGCGCACGAACCGGCCGCGTTCGAGCGCACGGTCGACTTCGTTGCGCGCGCCGGCATCCGGATCGTCGGGATCAACGCGCGCAACCTGCGCCGACCGAGCGAGATCGACCTTGACCGCGTCGGGAAGCTTCACGCTCTGGCGCGAGACGATCAGATCCTGGTCGCCGAGTCTGGGATCGCCAACCTCGACGACGCGCGTCGCCTCCCCGAGCGGGTCGACGCGGTGCTCGTGGGGACGGCGTTGATGCGGGCGGCCGATCCCGGGCCGCTTATCGCCGGGCTGGCGTCGATCCGACGAAGGCGGTGATCGTGGCTAGATCAGACTGAGCCTGCCGGATAACACCGCCAGGACAGCGGTCACGGTGACGATGCTCGCGAGCGTGCTCACCACCACGACATCGCTCACGAACCGCGGACGTGCGTTGAACTGGGTGGCCGTCAGGATCGTGAACACCGCGGTGGGCATCGCCGCGCCGATGATCATCACGTCCCGCGCGACGCCGCTTAGGCCGAGCGCGATCGTCAAAGCCCACCCAACGAGAGTGCCGATGACCAGGCGGTTCACGACCGCGAGCGACACCAGGCCGCGCTGCTCGATGCCGGTCGTGCCAGCAAAGTGCATCCCGAGGACGAGGAGCATGAGCGGGATCGCGGCCTGCGAGGGAAGCGCGAGCGCCGAGGATACGAAGCCTGGCACCGGTATCCCTGTGAGATTGAAGAAGAGTCCGGCGAGGACGGCGTAGATCATCGGCTGGCGAAAGACCTCGCCGAGGGAGCGGAGAAGCGAGGCGCTCCCGCTCGAGGCAATGAAGATCGCGAGCGTGATCCCGTACAGCGACTGGACCGCGAGCAGGATCACTCCGACGGCGAGTCCCTCGCGGCCGTACGCCAGTAGCACGACGGAGAGGCCGTAGTTGCCGAGGTTGGGGAAAGCGGCCGTCAGCATGAAGGCGCTGCTCGTGACCCGGTCCAGGCGCGCGGCGCGGACGATCGTGAACGCCACCGCGAGCATGACCGCCGCGAGGAGGAACGCGAACAGCGTGATCCTGATCGGTTCCTCGCTTCGGAAGTCCACGGAGAGCAGGGACGTGAACACCAGAGCGGGCATGAGGACGTAGAGCACGACCTGGTTGAACGGCGCGATCGGCGGGTGCAGGCGTTTCTCGACGATGAAGCCGAGACCCGCGACGATGAAGACGGGCAGGACGACGTTGACGAAGAGGCTCAGCATCTGGAGCCTCGGCTGCTAGATGCGCTCGATGATCGCCGCGATCCCCTGGCCGCCGCCGATGCACAGCGATGCGAGCCCGTACTTGCCATCGCGCTCGCGCAGCTCGTACGCGAGCGTCAGTGCCAGACGCGCGCCGGATGCGCCAAGCGGATGACCGAGCGCGATCGCACCGCCGTTCACATTCGTCTTGTCGCGGTCGAGGCCGAGATCCTTCTCCACCGCGAGGTACTGCGTCGCGAACGCCTCGTTGATCTCGACGAGATCCATGTCGCTGACCTTGAGACCTGCGCGCCCGAGCGCCTGACGCGACGAGGGCGCAGGGCCGATGCCCATGATGTCGGGGTCGACTCCGCATACACCCCCGGAGACGATGCGCGCGATCGGCTTCAGCCCGGCCTTTGCGGCGGCCTCCGCCGATGTCACGACCATCGCCGCGGCGCCGTCGTTGATGCCGGAGGCGGTGCCCGCCGTGACGGTGCCGTCCTTCTCGAATCGCGCGACGAGCTTCGCGAGCCCTTCGCGCGTCGTGTCGGGCCGGATGTGCTCGTCTTTATCCACGATCACATTGCCTTTCTTCTGCTTGACCTCGACCGGCACGATCTCCTTTGAGAAGCGGCAGTCCTCGCGCGCCTTCGCCGCGAGCCGGTGGCTGCGCTCGGCGAACTCGTCGGCCTGGTCGCGCGTGATGCCGTACTTGCGGGCGAGGTTCTCCGCGGTGTTCGCCATGCCAAGTCCGTTGTACGAGTCGATGAGCGCGACCCAGAGGTAGTCCTCGAGCTTCTGCTCGCCGAGGGGGAGACCCCAGCGCGCGCCGCGGATCTGGTGCGGCGCCATGCTCATGTTCTCGGTGCCGCCTGCGAGGACGAACTCCGCCTGACCGAGCTGGATCTCCTGCGCGCCCAGAAGGATCGCCTGCAGGCCCGAGCCGCAGAGGCGATTGATCGTCAGCGCCGGGACCTCCTTCGGCACGCCGGACTTCAGACCGATGTGACGTGCGAGGTAGACAGCGTCACTCGAGGTCTGCAGGACGTTCCCGAAGATGACGTGGTCGATCTGCTTGGGGTCGACCTTCGACCGCTCGAGCGCGGCCTTTGCCGCGATCACGCCGAGGTCTGTCGCCGAGGTGTCGCGCAGCGCGCCGCCGAACGTCCCGAACGGGGTGCGCGCGCCATCGATGAGAACGATCTCTTTCATGCCTTCATTGTCCCACTCGCGAGGCGGTCGCTCGACAGGAAGCCGATATCGAGCGACGAACGCCCCGAGATCGCGAGTTCGGCGAGGATCTCGCCGACCGCGCTGGCGAACTTGAAGCCGTGACCCGAGCACGCCGAGGCGTACGTAACGGGCCCATCGCGGTCGATGATGAAATGCCCGTCGGGGCTGTTCGTGTACAGGCATACCTGTGCTCGGCGTCGCTCGCCGTTCGCGAGCGGCATGCGGCGACGCAGCCACGACCGCACGCGCTCCTCGTCCCGTGCGCTGGGCTCACGGTCGACTGTGTCCGGATCGACGCGGTCGCCGAAGTGGAGTCCGGCCATCTTCAGTCCGTTGCCCGGGTCGTACGGGAACCCGTAGTAGAGACGGTCGGTGTCTTCGACGATGTACACCGGAAGCTTGGCGAACGCCTCGAGCTCGTCGCGCGGCTCGAACCAGAACAGCACGTTGCGCTCCACCCACAGGTGCGGCGCGAGAAGCGGGAGCAGACGCGAGAGCCACGCGCCCGCGGTGATGACCAGGCGCTGCGCGCGATAGCTGCCCCGCGCCGAGAACACACGCACGCCATCACCGTCGCGCTCCCAGCGTTCGATCGGCTCGGTGAACCGTAGCGTCGCGCCGTGCCACTCCGCGAGGCGGAGATGCGTCTCCACCGAACGCTCCGGTGCGAGCCAGCCGGCTTGCGCGTCGAACAGGCCGATCCAATCGCGATCGACATCGAAGAGCGGATACCGTCGCTTGAGCTCGGCGTTG
>JALYLT010000085.1 GCA_030774095.1 Chloroflexota bacterium | reverse complement strand
TCATGTCGGTCGGACTCTACCGAAAGCAGATCCCGACACATTCCTCACGGCCGGTCATGGCGCGGGGCGAACAACGGCGGGAGACCGTATCCGCGCTGGCGCCGGCGACGTAGCGCCGCGCGGGAGCTGGACCAAGCTTGGAGCTGCCGATGATCAGCCCGCATATACCGATTAGCGCCCACTCGTCAGCCGGGTAGCAGCCAGCCGGTCGCGCCGATTACAACGACCGGCTGAACGTTGAAATGGTCGGGTGGGTTGGACCGGGGCGTCGTCACTGCGCGTGATCGTCGCGGATGACGACGTCTCGGTCAGAGAACAGGTCCGCCGCGCGCTAAATGACGCACCGGATCTAGAGCTGATCGCCACCGCGCGCGATGGTGCCGAAGCTTGGCGTTACGCGCTCGAGCTGAGTCCCGATGTGTTGGTGCTCGATGACACGATCGTCGATGGACTAGGCCTGCTAGCGAGGCTACGAGAAGAAGCGCCTGATGTCCGGATCGTGATGTACGTAGAGAATCCCACGAACTGCATCGAGGCTGCCGAGATGGGCGCCGATGGCTGCGTCGCCAAGGACTGGCCCTTGGATGCGTTGTTGTCGATGATCCGACGATCGGGAACGGCGGCGCGAAATCGTCTGTAGCGATCCACGCTAATTCCAGTTCCATGCTCGCCAGATCGTCACCGCGTTGAACACCAGGCTGACGACGATGAGGAACTTGTCGTACCAGCCCGGATACGTCGGAACGCCCACAACGTTGAAGAGGAAGAACACCACCGCCACGACGATGTTGGCCCAGCGATCGATCGACTGGTCGAGGTTCAAAGTCAGCACGACCATCACGATCGGGATCACAAACAGCGCCGCGATCCCAAGTGTGATCTCCTGGGTCATCGGTTTGCCCGCGATCTCGCCGGGCTTGAACTCGCCGGTGAAAATCCGCAGCACGTCCCCGAGCAGGTACGTGAGCGCAACGGCCACCCAAAGCGCCGACAACTGGATCTTCACGGCGTCCATGTCAGCCACCGCCCTTCATTCGGCCACAAATCGACAGGTTAGGGCGCAGACCATTGGCTCGGAGGGTCCTTCTCGCCAGTCGCGCAGGACGCATCGCAGGGTGGTACGCACAGAGTGGCCGTCCGGCCGGAATTAGCAGTCGAAGACCGACCAACAGATGTCGTTGCGCAACCGCTGGTCGTCGAGTACGAGCTCGCGAATCGCGTCCGGGAGCTGGACGCGCTGCCATCGGCACTCGCGTCGCCCTGCGCTCTCGCCCTCTCCTTCCGGCGCGGCAGCACGTGCGGCCTTGATCGCATAGGCGGCCGCACCGAGCTCGTGCGCGGCGACGTGTGCGACGGCCGCGGCCTGGCCGGCTGCGTATGCGGCATGCCGTGCTGCCCCACTCAGGTCTCTGGCTGCGGCGTTTGCATGGCCGGCCGCCGTGCGAGCCCGGGTCATGGTGATCTCGCCGCGCGCCCATGCCCGCCCGAGTTCGATCGCACGACGAGGGCGGTCGTCGCCTCGGCGCGCCCCCTCGAAGTGGTGGAGCACGTGCTCCGCGCAGTCGGCCGCCCAGACCGCGAGTAGGTGATGATCGTCGTCCTGGAGGCTGCCGCCACGACGCACGGTGATGAACCGACGATCGCGGATCTTGGGGAGGATCATCAGTCTGCCTGTCTCCTCTGTCCGCCAAGGGTCGACATCGGAATCGGCCGCCGACCCGCCTCCCTATGGTCGGTCGGTCCTCTCGCACAGGCAAACGTGACGACGTTCAGGAGCCGAACCCACGCGCAATCGGCGACATCCTCTCGGTGTGCTTCTTGCGGAAGGGGCTGCTCGGGTGTGGCAACCACTCCTGTGACTCCAACCTCTGGCTGCGTGAAGCGACCTCGCTCGAGGCGCGTCGAGACATCGCGCCGGGCGAAGAGCTACTCCGCTCGGTTCAGATGCCGGGCGAGCCGGGGGAACATGGTGTAGGGCGCACCATGGTCTCCGAGCTTTGATACTGCGATTCGGAACAATGGTTTCGGCGATCCTGTGCTCAACAGCCGCAGGCCATCGCGCAGAACGCGCACTTAGTCCTCTAGACCATTGCTCTATTTCACGGGGCTCCGGCACCGCGCATCTCCAATAGAATGGGAGCTCCGCCGAGGTAGCTCAGTTGGTAGAGCAATGGTCTGAAGACTCACGAAGACCACGATTCGCGAAATCGCTCGGAGACTCGCGACTGATACCGATTGTCGAGTGCGAAACACCATGGTCTAAGCGGCCAATAGTCTTGAAAGTGCGGCGGGCAGGTCGCGCTTACATCCCGCATCGCTGGGCACATCCGATCCAGATTCAACCGATCACTCCGACCGGCCGCGACCGCTCTCAGGTCCGTACGCGGAGCGCAGCCTTCCGACGAGTCCGCCTTGCGGTCAGCGCGCGCGTCTTGCGGTCGGTTACCGGTCCAAGTTCGCGCGCGATGGCCGTGGCCAGCCACGTGTTCAGGCTGGTGCCTTCCCGGCGTGCGCGCTGCTCGGCGGCGCGGTGCACATCCCGCGGCATGCGCAAGAGCACCTTGCCGCTGTAGCCGGCCATCGGCTCGGGGATATCGAGCTTCGCGCGGAGCCGCGCTTCGGCCCAGTCGTGCATCGCATCCTCGAGATGAACGATCGCCTCCTCCCGCGTGGCACCAGCCGTCATGCACCCAGGCCACTCCGCGACCTGCGCGACAACGCCTTCATCCGGGGTTTCCCCGTAGATGAACTCGACCGCGTACGGCCTCGCCAGGATCGCGTCGAGTTCGCCTTTACGCGTCATGTCTCTCCTCCTTGATGAAGCGGATCGCTTGTCGCACGTAGACCGGTAGCACGATCTTGCGATGGCGCGGGATGGTCAGCGTCTGGCTGCCGCGAATGGCGATGAAACCATGCCGAGTGCCCGCTCGCACCGTAAAGCCGTGATCACGCAGGACCGCGGGCAACTCCTCCAGACGCACGCCCTTGGGGTTCCGCTCCAGGTCGGCGAGCGTCTTTCTGGCCACTCAGAATGGATAGTATCACGTGCGATATCGTGCTCAGGTTACCCAGCCGCGCGCCGCACACTGTCGGGGTGTCCACGAGAGCGGGTCAACTTCAGTCGCCAGTTCGCTCTTGGCCCTCAGCACAGCAAGTCTCCTAGCGAATTCGAGAATCGGCTGCGCCCGCGCTGACCTGCGGGAGTGTGAACCAAGTGTCGTCTAGTCGAGGTCGTGGTTTCCCTGTGGTTGGCCGAGAAGCCCTTCGTCGGGGCAAGCTGTATTCGGAGATCCGTGTTCATCTCTCGCGCACGCTAGCAATTCGTCCGACGGGACTCGCGCGTCAATTGCCGCACGCCGCGATGCGATAGCGTCCGCCCCGTGGCCCGCGGCAGGGCCGAGACCCGATAGACGAAGGAGTAGGGCGCTCACATGACACGAGCGGGACCGGTCGATGAGTTGATTGCGAAGACGCCCGATTGGCGCGGCGCGATGCTGGCGAAGCTCCGCAAGATCGTCCGCGACGCGGACCCCGAGATTGCGGAGGATGTGAAGTGGAGGCGGCCCAGCAACCCACTGGGCTCGGCCGTCTGGTCGCACGACGGGATGGTGTGTGTCGGGATCATCCTCAAGGAGCGGGTGAGGCTGTCGTTCTCCGCGGGCTCAAGCCTTCCGGACCCGAAGAAGCTCTTCAACGCGCAGCTCTTGGGCAGGTCGCGGGCGATCGATGTCTCTCAGAACGAGAAGCTCGATGAACAGGCGCTCAAGGCGATCGTGAAGGCCGCCGTCGGGCACAATCTCGCGAAGACGCGGCCGGCGAAGACGCGAGCGCGATCGCGAAGCACGAAGTAGTAGTCGGATCGAGTCGCAAGGGTCAAGGGAGGTCGCGACCAGCAGCGGGTCGCGCGGGTCCTCTTGGGCTCGCTCGCCTCGTGGGCCGCAATCGAAGGCGTCTTCGATCCCCGGCGAGGTCCTCATTCGTTTGCGTGAGCGGTAGCCCGGGGGGAGGGCACACGGTGTTAGAGGCACCATGGTCTCCGAGTTTTGATACCGCGATTAAGAGCAATGGTCTTGACGATCTTGTGCTCAACAGCCGCACACGATCGCGCGGAACGAGCACTTAGTCCTCTATACCATTGCTAGTCTTGAACAGTGCGGCGGGCAGGTCGCACGTTTCCCGGTGCCGAAACAACCCGATCACCAAGGAATCAGTCGATCGTCTTTCGGCCCCATCTATCCTCTGATGAGACACCGGCTAGGAGGCCAACGTGGACATCGCGATCACGACAGAACGCGCCGCTGAGAAGGGCTGGATCGCTTTCGCGCCCGAAGTGCGCGCCACGGCACAGGGTTCGACCGAGGCGGAAGCCAAGGAGAATCTGCGCGCCTTGCTCGCTCGGTATCCCGACCTCCTCGAGGAGCCTCGGCAGGCATCCGACCGACGCGTCGAGCTCATCCGGATCTAGCGGAGCCGCTTAGCTGCCCTCGCTCCCTGAGCTCAAGTACCGGGAGCTGATTAACGAAGTGAAGTACTTCGGCACTGATCTGAACAGCGAAGGGTCACCGCAACTCAAGGTGACCAATCGCTCGGGCAAGAGCGTCGCTGTCCATTGCCATCCGTCGCAGGGTTTCTGGCCACAGGCGCTGAGCCGCCTTCTGCGCGATCTCGAGATCTCACGTGACGAGTTCTGGGGGTGGTGGAACGGCGGGCGGAAAGCGCGATGAGCGCGGCACGGACGCGACTCCGAACGCACCCCCCCCGTGCGCGGGGCTGGATGGTCCTACGCGTCATTCTCCGTGCGCAGTCGGGTGAAGAGTTGGCCGAGCCGCCTGGTAGGGATCTCCTGATCAGCACTACTCACACTTTCGTTGAGATCGCGGCCGCGATCGACCGCGCATTCGCACGATGGGATGTCTCGCATCTACACGAATTCGTTTTGTCCGACGGAAAGCGGATCGTCGCGGCAGACGACGATGGCTTCGAGGAAGGTGACCTCGACGAGACCGTGGAGACGGTGGCGTCCGTAGACCTAACCGCGGGCGGATCGTTCGAGTACGTGTTTGACCTTGGCGCCGGCTGGGAACACCGCTGCACGGTGCTGCGCGACAGCATCGATCCGCGTGCCGAGCTCGGCACCGAGCCGACGGAAATTGTTGCCGTGTTTGGATGGGGGACGATCCCGGATCAGTACGGTCGTGTCACGCCGGATTCCGACGAAGACTGACTCCACCGGCGGAATCGAGCCCCGTCAGACGCTGGGGCAGATGAGTGGGTCATCGCAGGACGAGCACGACGACCTAGGTGCGAACTGAACACGAAAGCGGGTGAAACTGACGACCGTCACACACGTCTCCGTTGATGGAGCGATGCAGGGCCTCGGCGGGGCGTACGAGGACCGTCGCGGCGGATTCGAGCGCGGCGGATGGGCCCCGCCGCTGTTCGTCGACGAGGCCTACATGTTCCTCAACGGGGTCTTCCAGCGCGCTGACGCGTTCCTGTTCGGCCGGCGGACCTACGAGATCTTCGCGGGCTCCTGGGGAGTGTGGCCAGATCCGGGTGACAGCCCGATCTGGACGGCATTGAACACGAAGCCCAAGTACGTGGCATCGACCACGCTCGCCGAACCGCGCTGGGCGAACACGACCGTCCTCTCCGGTGACAGTGCGGCGGCCATCGGCGAACTGAAAGCCAAGCCGGTGGGTGAGCTGCAGGTGCACGGCAGTGGCAACCTGATCCGCTGGCTCATCGACAACCAACTGGTCGACGAGATCACCCTGCTCACCTATCCCGTGATCATCGGCCAGGGCACGCGGCTGTTCCCTGGCACCGGCCGGGACAGGGCGCTCGAACTGGTCGAATCGCGGGCCACCTCCAGCGGGGTGACGATCCAGGTCTACCGGCCCACCGGGCGCCCGCAGTATGCAAACCCCTCGCCGACCTGAAGCGCGTGCCAGAGATGCCGCAGTCAGTGAGAGTCGATCATGGATCGGTGCGGGCTGCAGCGTGGTCAGCTGGTCGGCCTCAAACAGGATGAGGGTGCGGCAAGATCGCCGACTTCCCGTGACCGCCCGAACTCCTGTGCCGTCGTTCAGCAGATCCCCGCAGCGTCCGGCGGTGTGGGACGACGAGCGCGATGGCGCCTGCCAGCGCGGTGATGGCGCACGCAGCTGACGCGTCGAATGTGTGAGCAACCTGATTGAAGTCGCCACGATTCGGTGGACACCAAGAGAAGAGCGGTGCTCAGGCACTCTCGGACGATGCGTCTCACAACAACCTAACCACAACGCGGCGGACACTCCGTGAATGGAATTCGGACCCGGCGGCGCAAATTGGCCCGAGATGAGGGCAGCCGCACTCGCTGAGGCGGACCAGCAGGAGCGGCAGCTCGGGCTTCTACTACCGGCCCTACGAGGCGCGCGCCCCGAACCGCGCCGGCTTGTCAAGGACGGTCTCCCGCTCCTGCCGCTCCATTAGACCGACGTCTGCGTGTCGAGGAACTCGCGCAGTATCGAGTTGAATGCCTGAGGGCGCTCCATTGGCGTAGCATGCCGCGAGTCAGCGACGACCTTGAGGGAAGCCCCAGGTATCAGAGGCAGATACGCCTCCTTCGCGGACACCGGCGTGTAGTCATGGTCCGCAGCCACCACGAGCACCGGGCAGCGGATACCGCCGACGCGGTCGCGCACCGACCAGCCGATGATGGCCCGCAGCGCCGCGTAGTAGGCGTCTTTGTCGTTCTCCGCCCAGCGCTCCCTGAAGCGCGTGCGCAAGGGCTCCTGGTCCGCAGAGGGGAAGAGCCGCGGTGCCAGCACGCCGGCCATCGCGGCCGGACCCCGGAGCTTGGCGATCGCCACGCGCGACCAGACCGCGAGATGCTCGGCGAGCTTGCTCGGGACGAGTGCGGGCCCGCTATTCACGATGACGAGGCTTCGGACGAGGTCGGGCCGGTCGACGGCGAGCTGGAAGGCGATCATCCCACCCATCGAGATGCCAACTACGTGGGCCGGCCGGTGCTCGAGCTTCTCCAACAGCAGTGCCAGGTCGCTCGCGAACTGCGCCACGTTGTACGGCCCGCGCGGCTTACTCGACCGTCCGTGACCGCGAACGTCGTAGGTCAGAACGCGGTAGCGGTCGGCGAGCGCAGGCAGCTGCTGTTCCCAGTCGCGCGCGCTTGACCCCAGACCGTGAACGAGCACCACAGGATCGCCGGCGCCAGTCAGTTCAAAGGAGGTGTCGATGTCGCCAAGGTGGACGCTCGCCACGAGCACCTCATCGCTTACGGTCTTGGCCGGAGCATAGCCTCGGCCACGCGCTCGTGAGCCGACCCGAAGCTCGCGCGGCAGGCGGCCTGCGCGCTCCCTAATTTGTTCTTCGGCCGCTTTCCTAAGGCGCCTGAAGCCTCTAGCTCCGAGGGCTGCCGTCACTTCGTTCTCAGGTCGCCTCCGACACGGCCTCAGACGGGAGCGGCCGGGCGACAACGCCCTGTGCGAGAGCTTCTTCGCCTCGCTCGCTCTTCGCTCGAGTACATCGCGCCGCCGGAGTACGAAAGGAGGTTCGCGGAGGCCGCGATCACCTAGTGTTCGACGCACCACGAAAGCGGGGCAACTCCAGCGGTGTCGCGCGATCAAGTTGGTGGCTCGTCGCTAACAGCAGATCAGGCAGCCCGCGCCCAGCGCACATGATTCTTTCGAGCACCTTGAAGGTGGATTGCCATTCAGACGACCTGACTAGGTCGGCGTCGAAGCCGAAGCGCAGAATCGCTGGACAGTGCGACGCATCACGCGGCCTCACCGAGAGCGAGGCCGCTCGCCGGCGCGCGGCCGGCGAAGGGGAATGTTGTCCAGCCACGGGCCGGACGGTCCTACGCCCGGATCGTGTGGCAGACCGCTTTCGCGCCCGTCAACGTCGTCCTCTTCGGCGTGTCGGCCCTGCTCGTCGTGTTGGGTCTGCCGCTCGATGCGGGGGTCACCACGATCCCCGTTCTTCTGAACGTGCTCGTGAGCGCCGGCCTCGAGGTAAGCGCGAAGTGGCGGCTCGATCGGTTGCGGATCCTGTCGACCCCGAAGGTGACTGTGATCCGCGACGGACACGAGCGATCCATCGATCTGCGCGAGCTGGTCCGAGGCGATGTTGTCGTCGTTCAGCGCGGAGACCAGGTCGTCCTCGACGGCGAGATCGTCGAGGGTGAGCTCGAGGTCGACGAGTCGCTCCTCACCGGTGAGTCCGAGGCTGTGATCCGGAGGCGCGGCGACCAGCTCCTCTCGGGCAGTGCCTGCGTTTCCGGTCGTGCGACGATGCAGGTCATCCACGTGGGGCTCGACAGCTACGCGAGCCAGCTCACAGCGCAGGCGCAGTCGCTGCGCGAGGAGCGGACGCCACTCCAGCGCGACGTAGACCGATCCATCGTCATCACAGCGGTCGTCGTCATGCTCGTCAGCGTCGTCGCCGCGATCGCCTACGCGGATGCGCCCACGACAAGGACCGAAGTCGTCCAGGCCGCTGCTGTCCTCGTCGCGCTCGTGCCGCAGGGCCTCGCGATCATGATCACCGTGACCTACGCGGCGGGCGCGCTGCGCATCAGCAGGGCCGGCGCGCTCGTCCAGCGCATTAACGCGGTCGAGTCGATGAGCCGTGTCGACACGCTCATCCTCGACAAGACCGGCACGATCACGTCGCCGCGTTTCGAGCTCCGCGAGTTCCTCCCTCTCGAGGTCGACGAGCCGACTGCGCGGCGTCTGCTCCAGGCCGTCGCTCCGGCAATGGGGAAGGGTGATCGGATCGGCGCGGCGATCGCGCGGTCATCGCTCGTGCCCGAGTCGTCAGCACCGGCGCCCGCGGACGTCATCCCGTTCTCGTCGGCGCGTTGCCATCGCGC
>JALYLT010000084.1 GCA_030774095.1 Chloroflexota bacterium | reverse complement strand
CCCTGCGTCGCAAGACCCGCGGCCATCGTCACCGCGTGCTGTTCGCAGATGCCGACGTCGATGATGCGTTTCGGGTAGTCGGACATGAAGGGCTGAAGGCCGGTGCCGCCGGGCATAGCGGCGGTTATCGCGACGGTCTCCTCGTCGTGCGAGAGGATCTCGTCGACGGTACTCGCGAACACGCTCGTGTACTGCGGCGCCGTCGCCTTGCTCGAACCGGTCGCTGAGACTCCGTGCCACTTCACGTTGTCGTCCTCGGCGGGCCCGTACCCGTGGCCCTTCTGGGTGTGCAGATGCACGAGCACCGGGCCGTCGCGGAAGTCGCGTGCTTTGGCAAGGACGCTCTCGACCGCGAACAGGTCGTGACCATCGACAGGACCGAAGTACGTGAATCCGAGCTGCTCGAAGAGCAGGTTCGGGATGAGCAGCGCCTTGAGGCTGTTGAAGATGCGCCGGCGCGCCTCCTCGGCCAGGTCGCCGGCGGGCATGTGATCGAGGACCTGCCGCACGACGTGCTTCGCGCCCCGGTACGGCGTCGCGGTGCGGAGCGTTTCGAGCATCCGCGACACGGCGCCTACATTCGGCGCGATGCTCATACCGTTGTCGTTGAGGACCACGATCATGCGCCGCTTGTCGTGGCCGACGTTGTTGAGTCCTTCGAATGCCATGCCTGCGGTGAGCGCCCCGTCGCCGATCACGGCGACGACATGGAAGTCCTCGCCTTTGATGTCGCGCGCGAGCGCCATGCCGTGCGCGGCCGAGATCGATGTCCCGGCGTGGCCGGCACCGAATTGATCGTGCTCAGATTCGGTCCGCACCAGGAAACCGGAGATGCCGCCGAGCTGTCGCAGCGTGTCGAAGCGATCGCGGCGACCGGTGAGCATCTTGTGCACGTACGCCTGATGGCCGGTGTCCCAGACGAGCTTGTCGCGCGGCGACTCGAAGACGCGGTGGAGCGCCACGGTGAGCTCGACGGTGCCGAGGCTCGACGAGATATGGCCGCCGGTCCGCTGGACCATGTCGACCGTGTACTCGCGGATCTCGCGGCAGAGCTGCAGCAGCTCGTCCTTGGTGAGTGCGCGGATGTCGCGCGGATCGTTGATGCGCTCGAGCACCGACATGGTGCCCATACTACGGGCGCGTGGAGGGTCTTTCGTCTCATGCGGCGGTCATCACCGGCGCGACCGGCAGTCTCGGGGCGGCGGTCGTGCGCGCGTATCTCACACGTGGTACGCACGTCGCTGCCGTCGTGCGCGATGCCGCGAAAGGCGCGGCACTCCGATCCACACTCGGCGACGTCGCCGGCGATGACGCCGATCCGCGACTCCTCGTGATCGAGGCCGATCCGGCCGACGCGACGACGATGGACGCGCTCGTGGAGCGCGTGCTGCGCGCGTGGGGGCGGATCGACATCCTCAATAATCTCGCCGGCACGTTCAAAGGCGGACCGGCGCTCGACACGGGCCTCATGCGTGAGCTGTGGGACAGCAACGTGCTGACCGCGGTCACCGCGGGCGCAGCGTGTCTGCGCCCGATGCGCGCTCGCGGCTACGGCCGCGTCGTCAGCGTCTCCGCGTTCGGCGCGCTGAAGGGCGGGCGGAACAACGCTGCCTATGCCATGTCCAAGAGCGCTCTGGTCCGCTGGACGGAGTCTCTCGCGGCCGAGGTGAAGGGTGAGGGGATCACCGTGAATGCCGTGCTGCCGACGACGATCGATCATCCTGTCAATCGCGCGCAGATGCCGAAGGCCGATCCCACGCTGTGGCCGTCGCCCGAGGAGGTGGCGAACGTCATCCTGTTCCTCTCGTCGCGTGAAGCAAGCGGCGTGAACGGCGCGGCTGTCCCGATCACCGCGCGGACTTAGGAGGCATAGGCAATGGATTTCCAGTTCGTCAAGTTCATTCACGCGCTGCTCGCGATCGTCGCGGTCGGCTTCAACGCCTCGTACGGGATCTGGCTCGCGCGTGCCGCGAACGCGCCACAGGCGACGCAGAGCCACGTCCTGCGAACGATCAAGTTCCTTGACGACCGGTTCGCGAACCCCGCCTACGGCCTCCTGCTGATCACCGGCCTGTTCATGGTCTTCAGCGCGGGGATCCCCTTCAGCCGGCTGTGGATCGCGCTCTCCATCGGTCTGTGGCTCGTGCTCGTGTTCGTCGGTCTCGGCGTCTACACACCGACGCTTCGCGATCAGATCCGCGTGCTGGAGAGCGGCGGACCCGGCAGCGAGGAATACCAGCGTCTCGCGACGCGTGGACGCACGGTCGGGATCGTCCTTGGCATCATCGTGGTCGTCATCGTCTTCCTCATGGTCACGAAGCCGGCTTAGGCGCCAGCCGGTCGACGAGCGCCTCCGCCCACGCGGCGTACGCGGCCGCGGATGGGTGCAGTCCGTCAGGCGCGAGCATCCCGCGGCGCATCTGCTCGCGCATCAGCGAGAAGATGTCCACATAGACCGCGCCGGCGCGCTCCGCCTCCTCGCGGGCGATGGCGTTGAAGCGCTCGATGCGCGCGGCGATCGTCGCGGCCGCACCGAATGATGCGCCCGCCCGCGATAGCGACCAGTCCGGCTGCGGCAGCGCGTAGACGGCGGCGTCCGGAGCGTCCGCGCGCACGCGTCCATAGATCACGAGTAGCTGCTCGCGATAGCGGCCGTCAGACGACCCGGCGACGATGTCGTTCGCGCCGATGAGCACCGTCACGAGCGTGGGCCGAAAGACCGCGATCAGGGGAAGCTCCTCCGCGATGAGGTCGTCGGTCCGGTAGCCGTTCACGGCCGGATTCCGCAGAACGACCGCGCGCCCGCGATCGGTCCACAGACGTGTCAGCACCGCCGGGAACGAACGGTCCGGCGTCGTGCCCGTTCCGATCGTGAACGAGTCACCGAGGGCAAGCCAGCGCTCTGTCGAAGGAATGCCGATGGAATGCTCCGCTGTTCTAGTCTGTGGAAGCTCTTTCCAGAAAGGACCGCTCTTGGCTGACTACGACCTCATCATCGTTGGCGGTGGCCCCGCCGGGCTGACCGCCGGACTCTACGCCGCGCGCGCGAACATGAGTGCGGTCCTGCTCGAGGGCAAGGACACGGGCGGCGAGATCCTCAACACCGAGCTCATCGAGGACTACCCGGGCTTTGAATCCGTAACCGGGCACGAGCTGGCCCAGAAGATGGCGGATCATGCACGCAAATTTGGTCTCAAGATCGAGACCTACGCGCGTGTGAAGCAGATTCGCGTGGAGGGCGACCGAAAGGTCGTCGAACTCGAGGATGGCACCACGCATCGCGCCTACGCGGTCATCGTGACCGTCGGTGGCGAGCCGGTAAAGCTCGGCGTGCCGGGCGAGGCGGAGTATCACGGCCGCGGTGTTTCGTACTGCGCCGTCTGTGATGGCGCGTTCTTCAAGGGCAGCGATCTCGCGATCATCGGTGGAGGCGACAGCGCGTTCCAGGAGGGCCTCTTCCTTACGCGCTTCGCGAACAAGCTCCACGTGGTGCATCGCCGTGGCGACTTCCGAGCGCAGGCGATCCTCCAGGACCGCCTTCTCGCGAAGGACATGGTCCACACCGTGACGCCGGCGACGGTCAAGGAGATCGGCGGCGACGGAACGGCCGTGAAGTGGATGGACGTCACGCGTGATGGAGGGGTCGAGCGCATACCGGTCGAGGGCGTGTTCGTGTTCGTCGGCTTCAAGCCGGTGGGCCGGCAGCTGTTCGCGGGTCACATCGATCATGACGAGAACGGATACCTCATCACCGATCAGTTCATGCAGACCAGCATCCCCGGCGTGTACGCCGCCGGAGATACGCGCGCGCAGCTCGCGAAGCAGATCACCACCGCGGTCGGCGACGCGACGACCGCCGTGCTGCACGCTGAGCGCTACATCGAGGAGCTCAAGCACACCGAGCAAGCCTTCCCAGAAGCACCGCGCGAGGTCGTGGCACAGACCGCGAGCCGAATGAAGATCCTCACGTTCCCGCCGGGGGCGGTCGTGATGCGCGAGGGCGAGAAGTCCGATCGCTTCTACGTCATCGCGAAGGGGGAGGCGGTCGTCGTTCATCACGACAAGAGCGGCGCCGAGCGTGTGCTCAACACGCTGCACGCGGGCGATTACTTCGGCGAGGTGGGCATCCTCAGCGGACATGCGAGGAACGCGACGGTCCGGGCGAAGACCTCGCTCGAGCTGATGGCGCTCGACGCGAGTGGCTTGCGGACGCTCATGGCCAGCTCACAGGCGACCAGCGATGAGGTGGCGCGCGTTGCGAAGGAACGCAGCCGCCTGGAGGACGACGCCGCGAACTAGGCCGCGATCGGCGGAGCGAGTTCCTTGACGTTCGCGATGAGCTCGTTCAGGTCGAAGGGCTTCTGCAGCACGTTGCGGATCCCGCGCTTGCGGAACTCGGCCCGGTTCTCTTTGGATACCGCAGTCTCGAACAGCACCGGGACGCCACAAAGCCGCGCGTCGCTGCGCAGACGGTCGTAGAGCTCGAGGCCGCTCATCCCCGGCAGCCCCACGTCGAGGACGAGCAGATCCGGCTGCACATGCTCCATCGTGCGCAGCGCTTCGGTCGGCCGCGTCACATGGATCGCGCGGTAACCCTCTTCGTCGTTGATGACGCCCGCAAGCAGCTCCCCGATCGGCTTGTCGTCCTCGACGACGATGACGATCCGCTTGCGGCCGTTACCACCTGTGACCATGCCTTCATGGCTGCGCATGGCGTGCCACGGCGACACCGTTCGTGCGTGGTTTTTGCAACGGTCGTGTATCGGCCAGACGCACTCTCGGCGTCGCGCCGGTCGACCGAGCACGAACGCGGCGCGTTTCGAGTTATCGGTCTTTGTGTGTGCGCTTTGCGTGCGTAGGCAGGTATTGGTCGATCACCGCCCGGAGCTGCTCCGGGTAATACGGCTTGGCGAGGAATCCATCGCACCCAGCAGCGAGCGCGCGCTCGCGATCCGGTGGTGTCGCCGAGGCTGAGACGGCGACCATGCGCATGTCCTTGCCCCACGGCTCTCTACGGACCGCGCGTGCGAACGCGTAGCCGTCGAGCCGCGGGATGTGCAGGTCGAGCAGGATGAGCTGAGGGTGCGTCGCCTGCGCGACGGCGAACGCCGTCTCCCCGTCCATCGTCGTGATGGGCTCGTGGCGAGCGAGCCGCACGATGCGGAGCGCGAGGTCCATGCTCGAGGCGTCGTCTTCGACGATGAGGATGCGGGCCATCAGTCGGCGGCTTCCGTTCCCGTTCCCGCGGCCGTCGTCTTGTTGCGCCCGCGTCCACCGCGTCGCCGTCCGCCACGCGATCCGCGCCGGGTGCGCTTGCGTGGGACGGCAGGAGTCCCGTTGGTTGCCGGGCCCGTCGCCGCCGGAACGGCCGGCTCGTTCTCTTCGTCGTCCTCGGTCTCTGGCGCGGCGGCTGTCGCGGCCACGACCCGCTCGACGGCGTCGCCGTTGAGGCCGCCGAATTCTCCGAGGACCGCGCGCACCTCGGCATGGTCGCGCATGACGACGAAGCCGGCCTTCTTTCCGTGGTCCTCGGGTTTCATGATCCCGCGCTCCACGGCGCTGCGGATGTTCGACTCGAGCGCGTCGCCCTCGACCCGTGAGAGCAGCTCTGCGAACAGTGCCGCGTTCACCCAATCAGCGCGGTCGCCGTGCGCGCGCGTCGTGCTGACGAAGTTGAAGAGGTGCGCGATCGCGGCGGCCGGCTGGCGCGCGTAGATCACGAGCGGGTGGTCATCGACGAGCCAGCACATCGTGATCTCGCGCCCGTCGCGCTGGACCGACTCGCTCTGGATCGCGCCGCGCTCCTCCGCGATGTTGAACAAGGTCTCGAGCAGAACGCGGCGCTGCGTCCGGCCACGCGCGATGCCACCTGGCTGATCCGCGCGCGAGAGGGGGTCAAGGACCGCCTCGACGACCGGTACGCGCTTGGTGTCTTTGGTGACCGTGTTGATGCGGCGCAGCAGGCGTACGAAGTGGAAGTAGGTCTCGGCCACGAGCGGCGAGCTGAAGTTCGGCGAGAGCAGCTGCTTCGCCTTCGCGCGCGTGCGCCCCTCGAACTTCGCCTCGATGTGATGCTGCTCGATCGCCGCGTCGATCCTCTCCTCGAGGACGCTGGACGCTTCCTTCTCGGAGAGCGGTACGACGGAGCGGACGAAGTCGCCGCGGGCCATCGACGATGCGTGTGTCGCGACCAGCTGGTCCAGCAGGAGGACCGCGAGGCGTCTCTGCTCCTTATCGGACTCGGGTGCCGCGGTCGGCACCACGGCGGGAACGACGGGCGGCGTGCGCACACCGCGGCCGCCGCCGCTGCCGCGTACAACGCGGCGAGGGCGCGCAGCGCCTCGCGAGCTCACGGATTCTTCCGGGCGCCGTTCCTCTTTGCCGAATTGTGTATCGTCGGCGCGGAGGCCGCCGCGAGTCCAGCGCGCCTCGGGGATCAGATCCTCGAGCAAGAAGACGTCGTCGCGCAGATGCGGCGACTCGCGCAGCTCGTTTGCCAGCGAGAGATCGCCCGCGACGAGGTAGACCTTCTTATCTTCGTCCTTGAGCGCCTTGCACAGGGCGTTGAGATCGCGGTCGCCGGAGACGATGAACCAGACCTCGATGTCGGGTCGATCCTTGTACAGGAGCTTCATCGCGCGCGTGATCAGTACGGCGTCGGACCTCCCTTTGAGGAGCCGGCCGCTCATGCGCTGGGCCACGGGGATCGGCTCCATGCCGGTGAACTCGAGCGCCATGAGCAGCGTCTCGTCCTGCATGGCGACTTCCTGTCCGAAGATCGCGAGCTTCACGCGTACCGGGCCGAATTCGGCGGCCTTCTTGAGGATGGCCTGCAGGATCGCGAGTGACGACGGCAGCGGTCCGGTGGTGTGCTGCCGCAGCGTGTAGTAGACGTTCTCCCAGTCAATGAGGAGAGCGACGTCGGGCAATGGGAATCTCCTATGGAGCGCACACGCCGCCCGACCCGTTCGCGGACCCCTCCCGGAGTCACGCGCTAGTTGCTCACCCTCGTCCCAAACGCTCTTTAGCTCACGAGATCCGTGACGCCAAAGCGCGGTCGGTACGCGAGCGCGTCCCTCACGAACGCATTGGTCGTCGCGCGCGCCGTTTTGTTCTGAGTCGAGTGTACCTGAGCGGAGCACGGGTCCGCACTCACTTAATCTTCCGGCGTGCCCGAGCGCGACTCCCAGCTGGCGGACCTTGTCGATCTCGGCGCGCGGCGGGGCGCGGCCTACACCGACGCGCGCCACGTCGAGCGGGAGTTCGAGGCCGTCTCGGTGCGCGACGGCGAGGTCGAATCCGTCACGCGATCGGGCGACCGCGGCATCGGCTTCCGCGTCCTGCACCGCGGCGCGTGGGGCTTCGCCGCGACCGACCGTGTCGACGAGTCGTCGCTGCGCAACGTCGTCGACGAGGCCTTCGCGCGTGCCGAGGCGGCGGCGAGCACACGCACGGGCCATGTGACGCTGGCGCCGGTCGCGCCACAGCGCGGCGAATACCAGACGACGCTCGCGCGCGATCCATTCGCGGTCCCGGTGGCCGAGCGCATCGCGCTGCTGCGCGCCGCCGACGCCAACCTGAGGGGTCCGCATGCGGTCTCGCGCCGGGGGAGCGTCGCCGCCTACCGGACGCGCAAGCACCTGGTGACGAGCGAGGGCACCGACGTACGGCAGGAGATCGTCGAGTCCGGCGCCGGCGTGAGCGTCACGGCGGTGAAGGCCGGCGCGAAGCCGGCGCAGCGCTACGACGGCCGCCTCACGCGCCAGGCCGGGTGGGAGTTCATCGAGCACCTCGATCTCGCCCGGCGTGCCGCGCGTTATCGCGACGACGCCGAGGCGATGCTCGACGCGCCGCTCGCCGCCGAGCGGCCAACGACGCTCGTCTTCACGCCCGAGTTCCTCGCGCTTCTCGTCCACGAATCATGCGGCCATCCGACAGAGGCCGACCGCGTGCTCGAGTACGAGGTCGCGTTCGCGGGCACGACGTTCATGTGGCCGAACGACCGGGGTGCGCTCCAGTACGGCTCGGAGCACGTGTCGATGACCGCCGACGCGACCGTCCCGGGCGGCATGGGCACGTTCGGGTGGGACGACGACGGCGTGCCGGCGATGCGCACCAAGCTCATCGACCGCGGCACGTTCGTGGGTTACCTGACCTCGCGCGAAACGGCCGCTGCGCTCGGGGTGCCGGTCGCGATCGGCTCCGCGCGTGCCGAGGGATGGCAGCACTTCCCGATCGTCCGCATGGTGAACGTGAGCCTGGATCCCGGGACACAGAGTTACGACGCGCTCATCAATGGTGTGGAAGACGGCCTGCTCATGGAATCGCCCGCCTCGTATTCGCTCGACGACAAGCGGCAGAACTTCCACTTCTCGACGCAGTCCGCGCGCGTGATCCGGAACGGCGCGCTCGAGGGCTACGCGCGGGGCGTCTCATTCCAGTCGGTCACGCCCGTGTTCTGGGGACGCTGCGACGGCGTTGCCGATGACTGGGAGCTGCACGGCTTCCTCTCCTGTGCGAAAGGCGAGCCGCTGCAGCTCATGCGCGTCGGTCATGGTGCCGCGCACGCGCGTTTCCGCGATGTGCCGATCGAGGTCCGCGGGTGAGCGCGCTCGGGTGCGACGCGATGCTCGCGCCGATCCAGGATGCCCTTCGCGACGCGAAGGGCGATGAGGCGGAGCTCTGGGTACATCGCCGCCGCTCCGCGATCGGCCGCTACGCGAAGAACGAGATCCATCAGAACGCGGTCGCCGATGAGACGCACGTGCAAGCGCGGGTCATCGTCGGGAAGGCAATGGGCATCGCGAGCGCGAACTCGCTCGATCCCGCCGCGCTCCGGCGCCTCGTGGCGGACGCGGCCGCGGCGGCGCGCGAGAG
>JALYLT010000083.1 GCA_030774095.1 Chloroflexota bacterium | reverse complement strand
CGTTCCGCCTCGATGAGGTGGCCGACGCACTCGTTCACGCACCACTCGCCCGGTGTGGGATGCCACTGCGCGCCCTCGTCGCCGAGCGCGTTGATCTCGCCTTCGATGAGCGCGCAGGTGGATTCGAGAAGAGCCGCGATCTGTGTCGGCGCGAAGGGATGCGTGCGGGTCCCTTCAACGGCGCTCATGTGATGAGCTGTGGTGCGCTCCGGATCGGGACGTGGACGTTGAGCACGACGGTGCCATCGGGCCTGGTCTCGTGCTGCGACTCGCCGTGCAGGAGATCGAGACGCTCGCTTCGCCGCAGGCCGGACTGCAGCTCGCCGTCCGGTGGCAGCTCCCTGCCATCGCTCTGCAGCAGGATCTCGAGCTTGGCGTCCTTCCAGGTCATGCCGAGAACGAGATCCTTCGCGGTCGCCTTTTCGATGCGTTCGACCAGGGAGTCCTGGATGAGCCGGAAGATGGCGACCTCGTCGTCGGACGGCAGGCGCCGGTCGCGGCCGGTGCTGGAGAAGTCGATGCGGATGCCGTGCTTGTCGATGAGCGTCTGAACGTACCGGCGCATCGTCGGCACGAGACCCAGATCGTCGAGGATCATCGGCCGCAGCTCGAAGATGAAGCCGCGCAGCTCCTGCAGCGTCTTGTTCACCATCTGCCGGAGCGCGGCGAGCTCGGTGCGCGATCGCTGCGGGTCGACCTCGAAGAGCCGTTCACTGATCTCGGACTGGAGGACAACGTTCGCCATCGCCTGCGCCGGTCCATCGTGGACCTGGCGCGCGATCCGCTTGCGCTCCTCCTCCTGCGTGTCCACGACGGCCTGCAGGAGGCGGCTCTCGTCGATGACCGGCGCGGTGTCGGCCGGCAACGGCTCCCGCTGCGAGCTCGTGTGCACGTGGTTCTGCGCGGCCGTGACCAGCGCCCGCGCGCGGTCGAGGAGCTTCTTCTTCGCCTGCAGTCCGGCAAGCTGCGCTTCCATCGTCATGCGCCGCGACAGAGCGGCGACGAGATCGTCCGTCGCCGTGAAGATCTCCTCGCGCTGGAAGTTCGACGGGTTGGCGCGCACCTCTTCTACGCGCGAGCGCGTCTGATCCTCGCGCGCCTTGAGCCGGCTCACCTCGGTGAGCGTCGATTCGACGAGCAGATCGAGTTCGCGGACCTCCGCGGTGATCTTCTTCTGCTCCGCAACAAGCTCGCTGACGAGGTCGGGGGCCGCCACGCTCAACTACCCATCTCCGGTCCTTTGATCCAGCCCTGCCGTATCGCATACACGACGGCCTGGGTGCGGTCGTTCACCGACAGCTTCCGCAGAATGCTCGACATGTGATTCTTCACCGTCTGCTCCGAGATGGCCAGAGCGTACGCGACCTCTTTGTTCGTCATCCCCTGCGCGATGTTGTCGAGGATCTGGACCTCGCGCGGCGAGAGCGGCGCGAACACATGCGAAGAGCCCGGGCCGTACACGGAGAGCTCGCGGAACTCGGCCAGCACCTTCGATGCGACCGCCGGCCGGTTGAAGACCTTCTCGTTGATGATGAACTGGCCCGCGCGCGCCTTGCGGATCGCGTCGACGAGCTCGGCCGGATCGCAGTCCTTGTTCAGGTAGGCGGCCGCCCCCGCCCGGATCGCCTCGAAGAGAGTCTGTTCCTCGTCTTTCGCGGTCAGGACGACGACGCCGATCGCCGGCAGCTCGCGGCGCACGCGCTGCGTGACCTTGATGCCGGACGTGCGCGGGAGGTCCGCCTCGATGACGAGCACGTCGGGCTCGAGCTCGAGCGTCTTCGCCGCGGCTTCCTCGCCGTCGGCAGCAGTGCCGACCAGCTCGATGTCCGGCTCTTTTTGAAGCACCTGGCTGATCCCCATCGTCGTGAGGCGGCTGGAATCTGCCAGTAGCACACGGATCATCTTGTCCGCGTTCTTGTCAATCTTGTCGGCCAAGGGACCTTCCTCTTTCAGCGTGCGTCGCGCCTGTGGAGCCATCGTTCGGGAGCTGGAGTGTAACGGCGGATCCTTTGCCCGGGCTCGATTGGATCTGCAGGCTCCCACCGATGAGCGACGCGCGCTCGCGCATCGACAGAAGCCCGACGGACTTCGCGCGGCGCGCCGCCTTCACCAGGTCGAAGCCGATGCCATCGTCGGTGACGTGCAGGACCCAGTTGCCGGCCGACCGCTGCCACACGATGCCGACCGCCGACGCCTGCGCGTGCTTGTGTACGTTCTGGAGAGCCTCCTGAAGCACGCGATACACGGCGAGCTCCTGCTGTGGGGACATCGCCGTCTCGCCCGTGTCGAGCTTGCTCGAGACCTTGATGCCGCACCGCGTCTCCCACTCGCTCGCGTAGTTGCGCATCGCGTCAGCGAGCCCGAGCTCGGTGAGCTCCGGCGGACGCAGGTCGTAGATCATCGCGCGGACAGAGTCGAGGGACGCGCGGAACTGGCCCCGCAGTGTGCCGAGCTCGCTGCGTAATGTCTGCCGGAGCTCGGCCGGCGCGCGCTCGGCGATGCGCTCGAGGTAGTCGACCTCGAAGATCGCGTTGGCGAGGACCTGCGCGGGGCCGTCGTGCACGTCGCGATACAGGCGCTCGCGCTCGGCCTCGAGACTCTCCAGGACGCGCTGCGCGACGTCGAGCGTTTGGCCGTCGCCGTGCGGCTCAGGCTCGATCCCTGAGCCGAGGAGGTACGCGACGCTCGATTCGATGTGCTGCGCGACGAGCTGAAGCTGCTTGAGCCGCCGGTACGCGCGCTGCGTGCTCTCGTCGAGCTCGCCTTCGCTGGAGCGGCCCGACTGCGCCTCCGCCATGCGCTGGTAGGCGCGGGCGAACTTTTCGACCTGCTGCCGTGTGCGCCGGACATCGCGCCGCAGCGCGTCGACCAGCGCGTCGAACTGCGCTTCGAGGTCGTCCGGATCTTTGATGAGTCGTGTTGGCTGTGGCGTCGTTCGCCGAGTATATGGACGGATACCGGCCGATCTGGCGACCATCGCGTCTCAGCGTGGTCGCTCCAGCAATACCGAGCCTGCGTCGCCACCCACGACACGCCAGCCCTGTTCGCGAAGCGCGGCCACCAGCGCGCGGTCGGGCTTCAGCAGCACCTGTGTCACCCGGTAACGCTCCAACACCTCCTTCCAGCGCGGCTGAAGCTCGACCGCGGCGCGCCAGTCGGCGAACACGTCCGGAAGGAATGGGAACAGCCGGCCGTCGACGAACACCGGACGCTCGGGGGCGCGCCAGATCAGGTAACCGCCCCAGTCGTACTCGTTGAGCAGCACGCCTGAGCCCGAGCGCACCGCGTCAAGCACGACCGTCGGATAGGGCCGCTCGTTCGGGGCGCTTGGCACGAACGCGAGGCCCGCGAGCGCCATCGCCGCGACGCCGGCGCCGAAGCCGACGATCGCCCCCCGTGGGTACGGGCGGCGCCGCGCCAGCCATCGCTCCAGAGGCGGCCAGGCGCGAGGCACCGCGGCGGAGATGAATGGCACCGCCGCGAACGCGAAGTACGGCATGTGCCGCTGCGCGGACAGTCCGAGCCAGAGCAGGGGCGCGAGCAGCAGCAGATCGAGCAGCGTGCCACCGCCGCGCATGGCGAGCGCGAGCGTGCCGATGATGAACGCGGCGAACACGAATCCCGCGGGCCGCGTGACATCCGGCGGGGACTCTTCGACGATGAATCGGGGCGGCGCGGTCGCGTGTGCCGCGGCGGCGCCGAGGCCCAGCGAACCTGGATCGACGAGCGACGCGGCGAACGCGGTGCTCGCGGTGATCGCGAAGGCCGCGAAGTTGCGACGCGCCAGGAGCGCCTCGAGCGTGAAGATCCCAACGAGGACCAGACCGACGGCGTACCCGCCATGCAGATTCGTCCACAGGAGCATCAGCGGCGGCACGCCAAGCAGCAGGCCCAGTCGACCGGCACGCGCCGTGAGGAGCAGATCGAGCAGGAGTGGGAACAGCGCGAGCGTGAAGAGGTGTGGGCGATCGGTCCACACGATCTCCGACAGCAGCAGCGCTGCGCATGTCACCGGTACGGCGACGATGACCGGCGCTCCACCACGCAGCGCGACGCGCGTGAGGAAGAACGCGCACACCCCGACGAGCAGCCCGCGCAGGATCACGAGACCGGTCCAGCCGCCCGCGAGGTACGCGACATAGAGGACGATCTCTCCGAGCCACTCGCCGACGCTGTACGGCTGTCCGTTCACGGTGCTCGAGAAGACATCCGTGCGCAGGAGAGTGCCGTGGTCGAGCATCCATTTGCCCGACGCCAGATGCCAGTACGTGTCCGGGTCACCGGGCGGCGTCGCGAGCGCGAGCGCGAATGCCGCGAGCGCGACGAAGAGCGGCGCGAGGCTGCGTCCGTTGAAAACGTCTCTCTTCATCGCTGGATCGAACACCCAAAGTCGCCCACGAACGGAAAGATCTTGATCGAGTCCCTTATGACCGGCGGCCCGAGCCACGGCGGATGCTCAACCCCGGTGTAGATCGAGTCGTACGCGCGGAAGTGTGCCCCCTCGAGTACGAGCGAATGCGCACCATAGATCGCGGCGGCGCAGCCGAGCTCAGCAAGGCCGTCAGCCGGCGTGACGATGACCGACCGCCCGCTGAGTGAGCGCCACGCCGCGGCGTCGATTGCCATGAACGGACCGGGTGGGATCGCGTCGAGCGTCGCGGCCCGCGCGCGTGCGAGATCGTTGAAGCTCGCGTCCCACTGGACGAGCGCGTCGGCCGATAGCGCGACCGCGAGCGCGAGTGCGCCGGTGACCCAGATACGACCGATCGTCGCAGCGCGTCGCGCGAGCGCTCGCTCGGCAGCGGCCGCTACGAGCGCCATTCCGAACGGGAAGAACGCCGCGAGCGAATGGAAATACGAGCCGCGGGTGGAGTGAAGCGTCCACAGCAGCGACTGCGCGAGGAAGACGAGGAGGAGCAGCGATGACCACGCGCGCACGTCGGCGCGCGCCCGCAGCCGCCACGCGGACGCGGCGGCAAGTGGACCGAGCAGGACGAAGAAGGCGAGGAGCGCCCTGACCGCGTTCGTCACAATCGCGCTCCCCTTCGCTGCGAGGACATCGGGGAGAGCGTGCAGGAACTCCGAGGCCGTGGGCGGAGCGATGCGGAAGAAATCCTCGTAGCGCACCAGCAGCATCGAGCGCGCCAGCAGATCACCGGCGCCGAGACCGAGATCGCGGGCGAACCAGGCGCCGCCGATCGCGAGCGCCACCGCGCTGCCGGCGAGGCCGGCGCGACGCGACGCCGTGCGGATCGCGAGCGCGAGGAGCGCCACACCGAAGAGCGCACCTTCGGCGCGCGCGAGATAAAGGAGTCCGACCGCCGCCCCGGCGACCGCTCCGGCGCCGAGCGACCCGCGCGCGGCGCGTGCGAACGCGAGGAGGAAGAGCGTACCGAGAAGGGCCGCGGGGGCGAACGAATCGGCGGCCACCCAGCCTGGCGCGAAGAGGCCGCCCAGTCCGACGAGCGCCGCCGCGGCGAGGGCGTAACGCGAAGAGACCTCGAGCGAGCGAGCCGCGGCGTACGCGGCGGCCGGCAGGAACGCGGCGACCGCGATCATGGCCGCCTGCGCCGCGCGGAACTCGCCCACGACAGCGCCGAGGAGCGCGATGCCAACAGCCTGCAGCGTCGTCGCGAGCGGCATCCAGAACTGATGGCTCGGCACCGGAAGCGGCGCGAAGCTCGGCGCCTCGAGGAAATTCCAGATGAAGTCCGCGGTCAGGCCCTCGCCGTGCGCGAGCCTGCTCGCGACGATCGAGTAATAGAAGGCGTCGGTGTAACCGGGCTGCGCGACGATGACCGCGCTGGCGACGCGCACGATGAGTGCCGCGACCGACACGAGGAGTAGGGGTCGGATGGCCGCGAGTCTAGCCGCCGACGCGTTCCGAACGGTCCGAGCGCACGTAGACGATGGCGCCGATGACGATCACGGAGAACACGCTCACAGCGCGGTCGAGCACGGCGACGGCGACGGCGCTGGACTGCGAAAGGCCAAACCCCTCTGTCAGGACGTAGACCATCGCGATCTCGACGAAGCCGAACCCAGCCGGCGTCAGCGGCACCGTGGTAAGTAGCGACGTCGCGACCGCGACGAAGACGATGCCGGACGCCGGCAGATCCAGACCGAGTGCCCAGAGGACGAACATGAGGCGCATCGCCTCGGCGCCCCAGATGATCAGGGTGAGCGGGCCGGCGAACGGCAGCGCGCGGAAGCTGTGCAGCACTCCTTCGCGGAACAGACGGCCGATGCGACGCACCTCGCCGGGGAAGAAGCGAGCGATCCTGGGTCCGAGCGCGTAGATGGCGACGACACCGGCGGCGATGAGCAGCCCGAGTACCGCGGCCGTCACGTACACGATCCACAGATCCGGAAGCACGGTGCGACCGAAGGCGACGTATCCGCCGACGATGAGAAGACCGAAGACGACGATGAGGTCGAGGAGCCGCTCGGCGACCACGACGCCGACCGTGCGCGAGAGCGAGATACCGAATCGCCGTTTCACGAGATAGGACCGGTAGAGATCGCCGAGCTTCGCCGGCACGAGGCTGTTCACGAACCATCCGAGGAAGAGGATGCGGAGGAGATCGCGCCACCCGACGTCCGCGCCGCCCTCGCGCAGGAGCCGCGCCCAACGCGCCGCCCGCAGCGGGAACGTCGCGTAATAGACCGCGAGCGCACAGCCGACGAGAAGCGGACTCGACCTACCGATCGTCTGCGTCGCCTCGGACCAGTCGACATTGCGGGCGACGAGAGCGATGAGGACGAGCGGGATGATGGTGGAGACGAGCTCGCGCATCCCGAACAGCTGGCGGCGAACGGCGAGGTCGTCGGTATGCCCAGCGACCTCGGCGAGCTGCTCGATCGTCGGGTCTTCGACATGGATCGGGCCCTCGAGATGTGCTGTCGGCTTGCGCCTCACGCGGATCTCTTCGTGCGCCGCCGTACCCACCACTTCCGCACGACGTCGAGCCGGGTCAGCACATGGATGTAATTACCCGTGAGCTTTCCGATGACGCTTCCCTCACGCAGTGCGGCGATGAAGTCCTCACGGCCCGCGAATTCCTCCACCTCGACCCAGGCACGTCCGATCTCCGACGCGCGATGCGCGTCGCTGCCGACGGCGCCGGGAAGTCCCTTCTCTTTGGCGAACGCCGCAGCCCGGATGTTGTCCTGCGTGAACGCTTCTCGAGCGTTGAAGACCTCGATGCAATCGATGTCCTTCCATACCTTCTCGAGCACTGAGCGCCGCAGGTGGAACCGCCGGTTGCGGCTGAATGGATGTGGAACGGACACAAGTCCGCCCTGATCGTGGATGCGAGCGATCGTCTCTTCCGCGGACAGGTCGCGCGGGATCGCCTTGTCCAGGAAGAGTCCGATGATCTCGCCGTCGCGGCTGCTGACCTCCTCCCCCACGATCACGCGGAAGCCGTCAGCGAGCTCCCGCAGCCGTAGCGCGCCCTCGATCGTGTTGTGATCGGTCGCGCAGACGACGTGCAGACCAGCGGCCTTGATCGCGGCAGCCTGAGAGGAAAGGAGCGTGCGGCTGTCCGGCGAGTATTCGCTGTGCGTATGCATGTCGACCTTGAGCTTGCTCATGCGGTCTCCTGCGTGGTCCGCCCGCGCGCATACGCCTGTTCGACGATCGCGCGAATACGGTCTCGGAATCGTGACACATCGAAACGGAGTGCGGAGCGGTGCAACTCCTCCACGTCCCACGCTCGTTGCTCGACGCGCAGCACCGCGTCCGCGAACGCGTCCGCGTCCGCGCTGGCGACGAGCGCGCCGTCGACCCCGTCGCGCACGATCTCCGGGGCACCGCCCGCAGCCAGTGCGACGACCGGCGCGCCGGACGCGAGCGCCTCGACGCACACGATCCCGAAGTCGTCTTCCGCGGGAAAGATGAGACCGCGCGCCGCGCCGAGCAGCTGATGCAGCGTCGCGTCATCAAGGTGTCCCGCGAACGCGATGTTGTCTCGCGCGATGCCCTCGAGGGCAGTGCGCTCGCGACCCTCGCCCACAATGATGAGACGCATGCCGAGACGCGTGAACGCACGCACGGCGATGTCCGCACGCTTGTACGCGGAGAGCCGGCCGACGTATACCCAGAAATCACCGCGCTCCGGCTGGGGGACGAACGTGTCGACGTCAACGGGCGGATGCACGACCTCGCTCTCTCGCTCGTAGTAGCGGCGGATGCGCGCGGCGACGACCTGTGAGTTCGCGATCCAATGATCGACGCGCGACGCGAAGGCGCGGTCGGTCTCGCGCAGTCGAGCCAACAGCTCGCCGACCGCTCCGCGGAGCGGCGCGGGGACCTCTTCGCGCAAGTACTGGTCGCTCCAATCCCAGAGATATCTCGTCGGCGAATGGCAGTACGCGACTTCGACGGTGTGGTCGGCGAGCCGCAGGCCCTTTATGAACGCAGAAGTCGAGACGAGCGCGACGTCCGTGTCCTCTGCGACTCGAATTCGACGCGCGGCGGACGCGTAGAGCGGGAGCAGGACGCGGTGGAGGCCACCGCCGATCGGGAATTGCTGCAGGTAACTCGTGCGAAGGTCCCATCCGGAGAGTTCGCCGTAGCGCCTCCGGTCGTGAAAGAACGTGTATACGGGCGCATCGGGCCACATCGCGTGCAGCACGTCGACGACGCGCTCGGCGCCTCCGCGTGCCACGAAGTATTCGTGCGCGAGCGCGAGCTTCATCGGCCGAAGAGCCGCTTGCGCACCACCAGCAGCGCGAATAGCGGCAGGACGCGCTGCCGGCGCCAGCGCCGCGGGTCGCGAGCGAGCCGCCAGAGCCATTCGAGACCGATCGCGTGCAACGCGGGCGGCGGCACCTTCTGGACGCCGGCAAGCTGATCGAAGACGCCGCCAACGCCGATCGCGACGCACAC
>JALYLT010000082.1 GCA_030774095.1 Chloroflexota bacterium | reverse complement strand
GCTGCTACTGGTCGGGATGGGCGCCCTGCTGATATGCGCGATGGCCATCCCGAGGGCTTTCGACGACCGCGGTGTTGCGTTCGGGATCGGCTATCTCCTCGTGGTCATCGTGCACGGCGCCCTGTACGTCGAGGCGTATGGAACGGCCGCACTGCGCTTCGTACCCGCGAACGTTCTGGGAGCCCTGAGCATCACAGCAGCCGGATTCCTGGATGGTCTCGCCGCATACGCCGCGTGGGTCACCGCGATCGTCCTCCAGTTCGGCGCGCAGCTGCTGCTGCGCTTCCGCGAGCGCAACCGGCCAGCCGGGTTCGATCTTCGGCCGGCGCATTTCGTGGAGCGCCACGATCTGCTGTTGCTCATCGCGTTCGGTGAATCCGTCGTGGCAACGGGGATCGGGGCGAGCGGCCTCGTATTTGACGCCGGTGTCGCCGGCGGGGCGCTGCTCGGCCTCGCGCTCACTGCCGCTCTCTGGTGGACGCACTTCGGAGACGATGACGACCGCGCCGAGCACACCCTCCGATCGGCCACGGTCGCGGAGCGTGCGCAGATGGCGATCACCGCGTACTTCTACGCATACATCGCGATGCTCTTTGGCGTGATCGCCATCGCCGCTGGCGTGAGGCTTTCGCTCGAACATGTGACGGAGCCGCTCGCGCTCGGGCCGGCGCTGCTGCTCGGCGGCGGCGTTGCCCTCTATCTCGCGGGCGACGTCGTGTTCCGACGCGTCATGCGGTTGGGTCCGGCGACGTATCGCGCGATCGCAGCGCTGCTGTCGCTCGTCACCGTCGCGCTGGCGGTCGCGGTGTCGGCGGCCGCTGCGTTGGCAAGTCTCGTTGCCATCGTCGTCGTGATGGTGGTGATCGACGGATCAGACCGACCAAGCAGAGCGTCTTCGCGAGAAATGAGTCCGTGGGTTGGATCGAGCTGAAGGTGGTGCACGCATGAGAAAGATCATCAACGACCCGAACAATTTCGTGGACGAGGTCGTCGAGGGCATCCTCGCGGCACATCCGCGGATGCTGAAGGCGGTCACGAGCGACCGCCGGGCACTGGCCCGCACGGACGCACCGATCGCCGGACACGTCGGGATCGTGACCGGTGGCGGATCGGGTCATCTTCCGTTGTTCCTCGGCTATGTCGGCGCGGGTCTGTGTACCGCAGTCGCGGTCGGCAACGTGTTCTCGTCGCCCTCGTCGGAGCAGATCCTCGCGGCGACACGCGCGGCCCACGGCGGCGCCGGTGTTCTGTACCTGTACGGCAACTACGGCGGCGACGTGATGAACTTCGATCTCGCGGGCGAGCTCGCGTTGGCTGAGGGCATCGAGACCGCAACCGTCCTCGGTACGGATGACGTCGCGTCGGCGCCACCATCGCGCGCGGCCGAGCGCCGAGGTGTCGCTGGACTGTTCTTCGCGTACAAATGCGCCGGCGCCGCAGCGGAGCAGGGTCGTCCCCTTCAGGACGTCGCGGCGATCGCGCAGGCGGTCGTGACGAATACACGGTCGATGGGCGTCGGTCTGTCGCCGACGATCCTCCCGGCGGCCGGCAAGCCGACATTCGAACTGGGGCCCGACGAGATGGAGATCGGCATCGGCATACACGGCGAGCGAGGCGTTCGTCGTGGACGGCTCGAGACCGCCGATCGCATCGCTGAGGACCTGCTCGGCAAGATCAGCGATGACCTCGCGCTCTCCAGCGGGGACGAAGTGGCTGTGCTGGTCAATGGCCTGGGCGCGACTCCGCTGGAGGAGCTGTACGTCCTGTACCGGTACGTTCACCGGAGCCTAGACACGATGGGCGTTCGCGTCCGCCGGCAATACGTCGGTGAATTCGCGACCAGCTTGGAGATGGCGGGGGCGTCGCTGAGCGTCATGCGCCTTACGCCCGACCTCGCGCCACTCCTCGAAGCTCCGGCGCTCTCTCCTTTCTATCGCCAATGACCGGAGACCAGCTGCGGACGCTGCTCGACCGCGCGTTCGAGATCCTGGGCGAGAGCGAGGACGAGTTGCGCGATCTCGACGCCGCCGTCGGCGACGGCGACCTTGGCGTCACCGTGAGAGGCGGCAGTTCGGCCGCGCGGGAAACGATGCGCTCGCTGCCAGACGCGGCCAGCCCAGCCGATGTCTTCAGGGCGCTCGCGACCGCGATCTCGTCGGCGAATCCGTCGAGCTTTGCCGCGCTCGTCGCGACAGCACTGCTCGCGGCAGCGCGGTCGGTCGCCACGGCGCAGTCACTGTCGCGAGACGATGTCGCGATGATGGCGCAGCAGGCCACGGCCGCGGTCGAGAAGCGTGGGAAGTCGGCGATCGGCGACAAGACCGTCCTTGACGCGCTCATTCCGAGCGTTCGCGCGCTCGAGGCAGCGACGTCCGACGAGGGCCTCGCGGCGATGATCGTCGCGGCGCGCAAGGGCATCGACGAGACGACACCGAGTGTCTCGCGCCGCGGCCGCGCGGCCTGGCTCGGAGAACGAGCGCAAGGTCATCCCGATCCGGGCGCGGTCGCGTACCTCAGGTTCCTCGAAGCGCTTCAGCGTTCGATCGAAGGGATCAAATAGAGCCCGCACTGTCCCCGGCGTCCCGCGCGTCCTTCACCAGGCGCGCGTATCCCCTCTGCTCGAGCGCCGTCGCGTCCAGGCTCAGCCTTCGAGCTACGACCTCGATGACATCGTCGTCCGTCGCCTCGACTTCACAGAACAAACCGAGGCCCTCGACGTCATCGACGGAGACCGTCGCTCCGCCGATCGTGTAGATCGAGGTACGTTTGCGGTAGGTCAACGCTGGCGCAAACCCGAGAGCCTCGAGGAATGGCCCGACGTCGCCCGAGACCGCGACGTTCAACTCTTCCCTGACCTTCGATGGACCGCCCTCCAGGCGTGGACCTTTCAGCGTCAGCTCTTGTCGGCCCGCCACGGTCCGCAGACGGAGGTCCACTCTGGCGCCAGAACCGGTGCGCTCGGCGTAACGGACGTTGTCCTGGATCTCGCAACGCTCGAGGACTCCCTCGCGTTCGAGCAGTGCGGTCAGCCGGGCCGATTCGTCGATGCTGAGCCGATATTTGCGCTCGCGCTCGAGCATGCCGATAGATTGTCCCCTATGGCCAAGCGGCGATCGATCCGCGACCTGCTGAGCGTCAAGCCCACGAAGGGCCAGCTCACGCTGGCCGACATCGACCCAGGCACGACACCGGGCGTGCGAAAGAAGACCGCGCGCGGCGAAATGAAGGCGGATCAAGAGAAGCTCCGGCAGCTCCAGGAGCGCCTCTACGCCGAAGGGAAGCGGTCGCTCCTTCTGGTCCTCCAGGGCATGGACACCTCCGGAAAGGACGGCACCATCATCCACGTCATCGGCGCCGTCGACCCCCAGGGCGTGAAGATCACCGGCTTCAAGGCGCCGACCGAAGAGGAACGGCGTCACGACTATCTGTGGCGCATCAAGAACGCGCTTCCCACCGTGGGCGAGATCGGGATCTTCAACCGCTCGCACTACGAGGATGTGCTCATCGTGCGGGTGAAGAATCTGGTGCCGGAGAGCGTCTGGTCCAAGCGATACAACGAGATCAACCGTTTCGAGCGCGAAGTCATCGACTCGGGGACGACGATCGTGAAGATCTGCCTCCACATCTCGTTCGACGAGCAGCGAAAGCGGCTTCTCGCGCGTCTGCTCGACCCGACGAAGCGCTGGAAGTTCAAGCCGAGCGACCTCGAGGAGCGCAGCAGGTGGTCTGACTACCAAGTCGCCTACGACGCTGCTCTGTTCCGCTGTTCCACGCCGAAGGCTCCTTGGTATGTGGTCCCGGCGAACAAGAAGTGGTACCGGAACTGGGCGATCACGCGGATCCTGATCGAGACGCTCGAGGAGCTGGACCCGCGCTATCCCGAGCCCGACCTCGACCTGCCTGCCCTCACGGAACGCCTCTCCCCATCAGCGAAGCCGTGAAACAGGACTACGTCTTCACCAGTCCAAGATTGCTGTAGATCTCGCGGGTCGCCTTGGAAAAGTTGAGCGTGTAGAAGTGCAGACCCGGCACGCCGAGGTCGAGCAGGTCGCGGCATAGCTTCGTTGCCACCTCGATCCCGCGCCTGCGGATCTCCTCACGATCGTCGCCGCCGGCCTCGATCCGACGAACGATGTCCTCGGGGACGGCGTATCCGGATAGCTGCGCCATCCGCTGGACCGAGACGAGCGATGTGATCGGCATGATCCCGGCGAGGATCGGCTTGGTGACCCCGAGCGCGGCGACCTCGTCGCGAAGACGCTCGTACTCCTCCACCTTGAAGAAGAACTGCGTGATCGCGAAGTCGGCGAGGCGCATCTTGTCAGCGAGGTGCACGCGATCCGACTTGAGATCGGGAGAGCGCGGATGACCCGCAGGGTGAGCCGCGACGCCGATCGAGTCGAAGCCGAGCCGCCGTCCGAGCTCGACCAGCTGCGATGCGTACTCCAGCTCCTTGTATGACTCTTCAGCGGGCAGCGGGTCACCGCCGAGCGCGAGCAGGTTCTCCAAACCCGCGGCCCGGAAGCCGCCGATGATCTCGCCGAGCTCGAAGCGCGGATGGGCGACGCAGGTCAGGTGTGGCATCGGCGTCAGGTCCGTCGTCCTCAGAAGGTCGATCACGACGCGCGTCGTGCGCTCGCGCGAGATCCGACCCCCGCGGTACGTCACCGACACGAACGACGGTCGGAGCGGCTGCAGGTCGGAGATCGTCCGCGTGAGCAGGCGCTGCTCGTCTTCGTCCTTCGGGGGAAAGAATTCGAACGAGAACGTCTGCCCGGCCGCGAGGAGGTCGATGATCCGGGCCATTTGCGCGAGTCTACTTAGGCGCGCAGCATCGCCGCGCAGTGTCAGGGCGCTTTGTCACTCGCGGTTTCCAAGGTAAGCCGCGCGCGAGCGGCGAGGCTGCGAGCCGCGTCCCGCCTGGTCAGTACCTCGCCAGTGACTTCCCCGTCCTGTCCGCGGGTCCGACGCCGACCGCCAACCTGCGGCTCTGGTCGTTCGCGATCGAGGGTCTCGTGAAGCAGAAGGTCACATGGTCGTGGGCTGAGTTCCAGAAGCTCCCCGCGCAGGACTTCGTCGTCGACATCTCGTGCGTCACGAAGTGGACGAAGCTCGACACACGCTGGCGCGGCGTCAGCGTCGACACGCTTCTCGAGGCGGTGGAGCTCGACCCGCGCGGCGGCTTCGCGACCGCGTACTCAGACGGCGGCTATACGACGAACCTCAGGCTGCCAGACATCGTCAACGGCCAAGCGTTCGTGGCGTACCAGTACGACAGTGCGCCGCTCGATCCCGAGCATGGCGGCCCGGCGCGGCTCGTCGTTCCCCATCTCTATTTCTGGAAGAGCGCGAAGTGGGTCCGCGGCCTGCACATCACCGAAAAGGAGACGCCGGGGTTCTGGGAGTCCCTCGGCTATCACATCCGCGGCGACCCGTGGAAAGAGGAGCGCTACAGCGGCGACTAGCGAACGGCGCGTCCTCGATTGGCAGCTGGCCACGATCGCGGCGATACGCGAGGAGACGCCCCGCGTTCGGTCGTACACGCTGCGTCTGCCGAACTGGACGCCCCATCGACCCGGGCAGCACTACGACCTGCGCCTCACTGCCGCCGACGGGTACAGCGTGCAGCGCAGCTACTCGATCGCGTCCGGTCCGGAGCGCGAGGGCCAGATCGAGGTCACGGTCGAACGCGTCACGGATGGTGAGGTCTCACCATTCCTCCACGACGTTGCGGTCGTCGGCGATCAGATCGAGGTCCGCGGTCCCATCGGCGGTTACTTCGTGTGGCATACCGCGCTCGGGGGACCGCTCCTCCTGATCGCGGGCGGGTCGGGCATCGTTCCACTGATGGCGATGATCCGTCACCGCGGCGCAACGACCCCGCGTCCCGCGACGCGTCTCCTCTACAGCTCGCGTACGCCAGACGACATCATCTACGCCGAGGAACTCCGCGAGCTCGCAGCGCGTGGCGACGGGCTCGAGGTCATCCATACGCTCACCCGCTCGCAGCCCGCGGGCTGGACTGGTTACGCGCGACGGATCGATGACCAGATGCTGACCGAGGTCCGCCGTCCGCTCGGCGAAGCGCCGCTCGTGTTCATCTGCGGGCCCACGCCGCTCGTGGAAGGCGCAGCGAACGGTCTGGTGCGCATCGGAGTGCCTGCGGACCGGATCCGCACCGAGCGGTTCGGGCCCTCGGGCAAGTAGGAGGACGAGATGGACGAACGGACGACTGACGACCGGACTCTTGACGGGAACGCGGTCGCGGGGATGCTCGAACAGCTATTCGGCGCGGACATGACGGCTGCGGACAGCCAATGTGCCGGTTGCGGTCGCGAGGGTCAGGTCGGCACCTTGCTCGCGTACACGAGTGCGCCGGGCGTCGTGCTGCGTTGCCCCACGTGCAGCACGGTGATGCTGCGCATGGTCGAGACGCCACGCGGGACGCTGGTCGAGGCGAAAGGCTTGGCGTACGTCCGACTGACGCGCTGAACCGGCTCGCAAGATCGTGCGCAGAAGAGGGGCTCGCGGGCGCGCGAGCCCCTCTTCCTCGTTCTAGTAGCCGGTGCCGTACGCGGAACGCGACACCTTCGCGAGCACCTGCTGCTGGTAATAGACCGGACCGCCTTCATCGGCGGTCACGCTCGATGGATAATGCGTCGAAACGAAGAGCCCGTAGATGTTCCCGCCGGAGATCGCGAGACCGAAGTAGTCGCCGATGAACGCACGCTCGGTGCACGGGTCGCGGTGTGCTGCGCATGCCATCTGGCCGATGCCGTCGACATGCTGTCCCGGGTTCATCGGATCCCACGTGTACGTCGTGAAGCGCGTGTTCGTGAACACCGGCTGTGCGCCGGCGCCGGTGTCCTTGTACGCCTGGAGCGTCACGTCGATGCAGAAGTTCGTGCGGCCGACGTCAGCCGCCAGCACGCTCACGTCGTTCGGACACGCGGCGCGGCGGTCGTAGAAGGCGATCGCGACCGCGCCGTTGGGCCCCGCGGCGATCGATGGCTGGAACTGATCGGTGTAGCCGAGAGCGCTCGACTCCGCGTTGTCGTTCACCTTGACAGGTGCCGACCACGTGGCACCGCCGTTGGTGGACTGCACGAACTTCACATCAAATTGCCCGGCGGCGGCGTCCCAGTCCTCGTAGGTCATGTAGAGGTGCCCGGCGAGGTTCGGGCTCGCGGCGAAGCTTTCGACGATCCCGTCACGGAAGGTCGTGTTCGGGAGGCAGCACGTCGGGATCAGCCCGACACCGGTCACGGCGCGCGAGAACGTGAAGGTCTGGCCATCGTCAGTTGATTTGGCGACCCACAGTGTGACCTGCCCGCTCTTCTTGTCCTTCTCAGTTGATGCGAACGCGACGTAGAGGTCGCCGTTGGCGTCGATCGATGGCTGAACGTAGAAATTCTGGCGACCACTGACCGATGGCATCGGGAACGAGTAGTAGCGGGAGAACGTGGCGCCACGGTCGCGCGACACCGCAAGCCGCAGGTCGACGGAGCCGCCGTTCGACGCGCCGTTGAAGACGGACCACATCGCATACACGTGGTCCTGGTATAGGTGGCCGACGATGTGGTTGACCGCGATCCATTGCTTGTCCTCGACGTGCCCGTACTGGAGGCTCGACGAATTCGGAGACGACTCCAGCGGCTGGCCGCCGTTCGCGGTGACCCAGTGCCGCCCCATGTCGTCGCTGTAAGACGCCATGACCGCCGCGTTCGGGTGCATGTTCTGCCAGTAGGCGTTGAACGGGAGGGTTACCTGATAGACGCGACCCTTCGTGTCGAAGTCAACGTTCGGGTCCGTGTTCATCGTCCACGAGGGCGGCATGTCCTGCGTTCCGACCGTCGTGCATTCGTACCCCTGCACCTGGTTGTTCGCGGCCGGCGTGCCGTTCAGGATCGTGTAGGAGCCGAGGTGGAAATCGTAGAACGTGCTCCATTTCGAGATGAAGAACTTCGATGCGCCGACGAGGTCTTCGGTGCCTGGCTTGACCGCGATCCACGACTCGGAGTGGTTTGAGTTGAGCGGCTGCGGCCCACACGTGCCGGGGATGTACTCCGGGTTGGCGGGATATCCACCGCCCAACACCGGGGTGCTGGCCACGACGTTCGTGAATGTGACGGCGCTCGACCAGAGCGGTGTCGCGGCGACTCCCACGGATGACGCCTGGAGGACGAGGGTGATCGCGAGGATGAGAGCGCCGGTGCGAGTGAGCACGGAGGATCGGGACATGACTGACCTCCCCATATTCGCGAGCCACAGCCCCTCGGCCCGCCACCGACACCGGATGCTAGTCCGGACCTCTAGAGCGCGCCGATCGCCAGCAGAAGGCCGTCCTTCTTGATCGCGGGACTGGTAACGATGAAGAGCACGACGCCGCTCACCGGGGCCTTCACGGTCGCGAGCGGATCGCCGACCAGATCGACGAGCTCTCCGACCACATCCCCGGCATTGACCTGCTGCTCGACACGAACGCGCGAGTGGAAAATGCCTTCCTCGGGCGAGCGCAGCCAGTCAAAGCTGTTCACAAGACGCGGCGGCGCGACCGACTCGGGCGTTCCATCGAGTGCGCCGATCGCGCGCAGGATGTTCGTCACGCCACGAACGTGGCGCTCGACGTCCTCTTCGATCAGGAGCCCTCGTCCACCGGATTCCGCGAGCATCGAAGCGACGCCGTTGAGCGCGGCGAGGGCATAGAGCGAACCCGGCCGTTCACCGGTCGGCGCGCTCTTCACCGCCCAGCGTGCGCCGTATGCCTCGGCCATCTTCCTGATGCGCTCGTCCAGCGCGGCCTCGCCCGTTTCACGATAGATGACGAACGGCGTCAGGTCTTCGATGAGATCGCCCGCGTGCAGATCGATCGCATACTCGCAGCGGGTCACGAT
>JALYLT010000081.1 GCA_030774095.1 Chloroflexota bacterium | reverse complement strand
CGATCGCGAGCGAGCCGTACATCGACAGGATCGTCGAGCTCGTCGCGGTCCAGATCGGCACCGACCAGCTTCTCGTGATGGCGCGCGTGTCCGTCCGTGACGAGATCCCGGCGGGCGAGGTGGAGCGGCTCATGGTCCGTCTGCGCGATCGTCTGCGGCGCGAGCATCCCGAGGTGACGGACTCCTTCATCGAGCTCGCCCCCGCGTACGCGTGATCCTGTATCACCGCATCGACGACCCGGACTCGGCCGCGGTCCGCCGGCGCGTCGTGGAGCTCGACCTCAAGTCCCAGATCGATTTCCAGAACGTCGACACGGAAGGTGCCGAGGCGTTCGCGCAGCACGGAGGCCGCACAGTCCCTGCGCTCTGGGACGGAGAGCGCCTGCACGAGGGCCGCGTCGCCGCGCTCGCCGTGCTCGAAACGCTGCGGCGATAATCCGCCGGTGGGGGAGCTGCGACTGCCGGAGCTGGGTGATCGGTACAACGCGGCCGAGACCTACGTGGACATCCACCGGGCCGAGCGGCCCGACAAGGTCGCGATCCACTGCCAGGGCGCCGCCGTGACCTACGGTGACATGGCGCGCAACGTCGATCGCTGCGGCAACGCACTCCGCGAGCTCGGCGTCGACATCGAGGACCGCGTCGTCATCCTGTGCCTCGACTCGCCGGCCTTCGTCTACGCGTTCTTTGGCGCGATCAAGCTCGGTGCGATCCCGGTGCCGACGAACACGCTGCTCATCGCCCGCGATCTCGCGTACATCCTGCGCGACAGCCGCGCCGTCGCGGTCGTCGTCAGCGCGCCTCTCCTGCCCAGAGTGCTGGAGATCCGCAAAGATTGCCCGCGCCTTCGGCACATCCTGGTGACGACGTTGGGCACGTCGCTCGAGGGGGCGCTCCCGGACGGCGTCACGTCGTTCGAGGCGGCGCTCGCCGCGGCCGACGACGAGCTCGATCCCGTTGACACGACACCCGACGACATGTGTTTCTGGCTCTATTCCTCCGGCACGACCGGCTTTCCGAAGGGTGCGGTGCATCTGCAGCACGACATGATCTATTCAGCGGAGACGCTCGGGCGGCACGTTCTGGGCTGCACCGAAGAGGACCGCTACTTCACGGTGTCGCCACTCTTTCACGCGTACGGTCTCGGCAACGGCGTCTTCGTGCCGATGCGGTATGGCGCGTCGGTCGTGTACAAGCCCGAGCGCGCCACGCCCGATCTCGTGTACGGGCTCGTCACCACCGAGCGGCCGACGGTGATGTACACGGCGCCGACCTTCTACGCCGCGCTCCTCGCGTATCCGGAGGCCGACTTCAAGTACGACCTGTCGTCGCTGCGCTTCTGTGTCTCCGCGGGCGAGTCACTGCCGAAGCCGCTGTTCGATGCGTGGAAGAAGCGCTTCGGCATCGAGATCCTCGACGGCATCGGCTCGACGGAGATGCTCCACATCTTCATCTGCAACCGGCCGGGGCAGGCGCGGGGCGGCACGAGCGGTACGGTCGTGCCCGGTTACAGGGCGAAGATCGTCGACGACGATGGCCGCGAGCTCGGCGCTGGAGAGACCGGGAACCTGTGGGTGTCGGGCGACTCGTGCTGCGCCTTCTACTGGAACAAGCACGAGAAGTCGAAGGGGACGTTCCGCGGCGAGTGGACGGTCACCGGCGACAAATATCACCTCGACGCCGACGGCTATTACACGTACGAGGGGCGTGCGGACGACATGCTCAAGGTCTCGGGCCAGTGGGTCTCGCCGGCGGAGGTCGAGGCCGCGCTGATGGAGCACGCAGCGGTGCTCGAATGCGGCGTGGTCGGCGCGAAGGACAAGGACGAGCTCGTCAAGCCACGGGCCTTCGTGTTACTCAAGCAGGGCCACGAGGCGAGCGACGCGCTGGCCGACGAGCTGAAGCAGTTCGTGAAGACGCGGATCGCGCCGTACAAATACCCGCGCTGGATTGAGTTCGTCGACGAGCTGCCGAAGACGGCGACCGGCAAGATCCAGCGCTTCAAGCTCAGGGAGCTTGGCGGCACGTAAAGGGGAGGACCGAATGGCGAGTCTGGATCCGAAGGTCGCGGCATGGAAGCGCGAGGCGACCGACGATCCCGAAGGCTTCTGGGGACGCGCGGCGGAGGCGCTGCCGTGGTTCCGCAAATGGGAGCGCGTGCTCGACTGGGAACCGCCGACGTTCCGCTGGTACCGCGGCGGGCTCTCGAACCTCGCCTACAACTGCGTCGACCACCAGGTGAAGACCGGCGCGGGCGCGCGCACCGCGCTCATCACCGAGAACGAGCGCGGCGAGCGGCGGACGTTCACCTACGCCCAGCTGCACGACGAAGTGAAACGCGTCGGCGCCGCCCTCCGGGGACTCGGGATCAAGAAGGGCGACCGGATCGCGATCTACATGCCCACCTGCGCTGAGGCGATCGTGCTCATGCTGGGCGCGGTCCGCATCGGCGCGGTGATCATCGTCGTCTTCGCGGGCTTCGGCGCCGGTGCGCTGGGCGAGCGCGTCCGCCTCGCTGGTGCGCGCGCCGTGTTCGCGACTGACGTCACATACCGCAAGGGGAAGGATGTGCCGTTGAAGCAGATCGTGGACGACGCGGTCGCCAGCGCGCCGATCGTCGAGCGGGTCATCGTGCTCAAGCGCGGCTCGGCCGAGATCTCGTGGACCGCGGGCCGCGACATCACCTGGGACGACTTCCTGCGCGGCGCCGCGGGTCAGGACGACACGCATGTCGAGATGGAGGCGAACGAACCCGCGTACATCCTCGCGACCTCGGGCACGACCGCGAAGCCGAAACTGGCCGTGCACACCCACGGCGGATATCAGGTCTACGTCCACAGCATGGCGAAGTGGATGTTCGGCCTGCGGCCGAGCGATGTGTGGTGGTCGACGTCCGACATCGGCTGGGTGGTCGGCCACTCCTACATCGTATTCGGGCCGCTCCTCATCGGATGCACGACGATCGCATACGAGGGCGCGCTCGATCATCCCGATGCCGAGACCTTCTACCGCATCATCGAGCGGCACCATGTGACCGGCGTCTTCACGTCGCCGACCGCGGTGCGTCTCCTCATGCGCTACGGCAGTGCGCCGGCCAAGCAGCACGACCTCGGCTCGCTCGAGCGCGTCTTCTGCGCCGGCGAGGTCCTGAACGCGCCGGCGTGGGAGTGGTTCCAGAAGGACGCGCTCGGCGACCGCATCCCGGTCATCGACCACTACTGGCAGACCGAGACCGGCGGCCCCGTGGTCGGCAACCCGTACGGCGTCGCGCTGCTGCCGATCAAGCCGGGGTCGGGCGGTGTTCCGCTCGCTGGCATCGAAGCCGCGGTCGTCGACGGCGACGGTCGCGAGCTGGCCCCGGGAGAGAAGGGCATCTTCGTCATCAAGCGTCCCTTCCCCGGCCTCACCGCGCGCCTCTGGGCTGAACCCGAGCGCTACGCGAAGGATTACTGGGAGAAGGTCCCGGGCAAGACGGTGTACTTCACCGGCGATGCCACCTCGATCGACGAGGACGGCTACGTCTGGTTCTCGGGGCGCGCCGACGAGATCATCAAGATCGCCGACCACCGCATCGGCACGATCGAGGTCGAGACCGCGTTCCTTCGCAATCCTGCCGTCGCTGAAGCCGGCGTCACGGGTCGGCCGGACGATCTCCGCGGAATGGTGATCTCCGCCTTCGTCGTGCTGAAGCAGGGACAGGTGCCCTCCGAAGGTCTGAAGAAGGAGCTGCTCGCGACGGTCCGCTCCGAGCTCGGCCCGATCGCGGTGATCGGCGAGCTCAACTTCGTCGACATGCTGCCCAAGACGCGCAGCGGCAAGATCATGCGGCGCGTGTTGAAGGCGGTGATCCTCGGCAAGGATCCCGGCGACATCTCCACGATCGAGGACGAGGGCTCGGTCGAGGAAGCGCGCGAAGCGTGGGACCAGATGCGGGCCAGTGTTACGACGCGTCCTTAGGCGTTGGACTCCCCGACTCTCTTTGCGATCGTCCTCGCAGCCGCGGCCGGGGCGTGTTTGTTATCGGCGCTCGGGATCCTGATCAACTTGTACAGCCTCGTGCGCTGGCGGCGCCCGTCGCAGTTTGGGATACGACTAAGGCTCGCGATGGCCGGTCTCGGAATGATGCTCGGCGCGATGGTGATCGTCCTTCTCGCGGTGACGAATCCGGGGCTTTCGTCGGTGGCGCTGTGGGTCATCGCCGCTATTGCGTTCGCGTTCGGAGCGTGGATCTCTGTTGGGGGCACGCGTGTGCGCGTGAGTGCGGCCCGACCACAGGAAACGGCTGGCGCGCCCGCGACACGCCGAGCCGGCTGGTTACTCGCGATTTGCCTCCTGCCGGTCCTTGGGGTCGCGATCTGGGGCGTGGCTTCGCTGCCTAGTCATCCTCATACGAGCGTGGTCGCTGTTTCTTCGGCACCCACGCTTGCGCTGTTCGCTGTCTATCTCTTTGCGCGCGCGACCAGGTTGGCGTCTCGACTCCGGTTCGGCGCGCTGGAGGGATCGTCGGTTTTCCTTGCCATAGCGATCGTGTCATTACTCAACACTCTGCTTCTCTTGACACTCGACCTTCCCGGATAGTTAGCGAGTGTCACGACAGGGTCCTGAGGCCAAGCCGCCATGGTCCGCGGTCCCGCGTTCCGTGAAGGAATCGGTCGCCCGCGCGCTCGGATCGCCGGTCGCGCGCGCGGCGCGGATCTACGGCGGCTACGCACCCTCTGCGACATTCCGGCTTCTGCTGGCGGATGGCCGCCGCGCGTTCTTCAAGGGCGTCAACTCCGGACACAACGAGTTCATGAAGCAGGCGCTCAAACAGGAGCAGCGCGTCTACCGCGAACTCAGCCATCTGATCCGGCCGTGGGCGCCAGAGTTCTACGGCGTGCTCTACGTCGACGACTGGCACGTGCTGCTCCTCGAGGATCTTGGACCGGCGGACGTGCCGCCGTGGACCGCGCGCAAGACGCGCGACGTCGCGCGTAACTACGCGGAGTTCCATCGCTCGACGCTGGGACAGCCGCTTCCCGATTGGATCACTGGCTGGGTGCTCGACATGGAGGCGAAGAACTGGGAGCGCACAGCGATGACCAAGAGCGCGCTCGACGCGACAGCGTCACTCGCAGGTCGACGCTCGGCCGAGGCGCGCAGGTGGCTCGCCGCAGCTCTGCCGACACTCGACATGGCGACCCGCTCGCTCGCGGCCGCGGGCGAGCCGCACGCGCTCATCTATCTGGACGCCCGTGCGGACAACGTGCGCTGGAACCATGGCCAGCTGCGCATCTTCGACTGGAACTGGGTGTCACGCGGCCCGGTCGAGGCCGACGCTGCCGCGTTCGCGCAGGGCATCACCGCCGAAGGTGGCCCGCCACCCGAGGTCTTCATGACCGAGTACACGCGCCTCGTGCCGGTACGCGAGGGAGCTCTGCAGGGCGCGGTCGCCCTCATCGCCGGGATCTTCATGCGCAGCGCGCCGCTGCCGCCGAACAAGGAGCTGCCCCGCCTGCGCTCGATCCAGCGGCGCCAGCTGAAAGCCTCGCTCGCGTGGGCCGCACGGCTCCTCGAGCTTCCTGAGCCGCTCTGGCTCGCAGCGGTGGCGGACTGATGCCGGAGTGGCCGGACCTTCACGTTCTGCGCGGCCGGCTCGCGACGGCGTTCGTCGGAAAATATGTCACCGCCGTCCGCGTCCACGACCCGCTCGTCCTGCGCGCGACGCGGCCGTTGCCCGAGGCGCTGAGAGGCCGCGCGCTGAGCGACGTCGTGCACCGCGGCCGCTTTCTCACGCTCGTCTTCGATGACAACACGCGGCTCGTCATCAATCCGATGCTCTCCGGACTCTTCGACATCGTTCCGACGGATACGAAGCTCCGCGCGACGACCGCCTTCGCGCTCACCTTCGACGGCATCGGGTCGGGCGCGCCGCTGAAGGACGCCCGAGACCTGCGCTACCGCGATGACACGCGGATGGGCAAGGTGTATCTCGTCGGACCAGAGGCGAGCACCGCCGACCTGCCGGGCTTCGATCGCCAGGGTCCCGAGGCCGGCGCGCTGCCGTGGAGCGCGGATGAGTTCGCTAGGCGCGCGAAGGCGACGCGGCGCGAGCTGCGCAATCTGCTCATGAGCGGCGATTTCATCGCGGGCATTGGGAACGCGTACGCCGACGAGATCCTGTGGCAGGCGAAGCTGCATCCCAAGCGCCGAGTCGCAACGCTCGACGAAGGCGAGATGGACCGGCTCTATGGAGCGCTGCGCGAAACGCTCGCGCGCGCGGCCGAGATCGTGGAGCACGAGCTGCCTCCGGAGCTGGGAACGAAGATCCGTACGCATATGAAGATCCGCGGCAGGGTGGGAGATCCATGCGCGCGATGCGGCACGAAGATCGTGCGCACGCGTCACGGGCGCGACGAGATGTTCGTGTGTCCGAAATGCCAGCCGCCGCCCAGAGGTCAGCTCCGTTGAAATCGGCACATCAGCCGCAGAAGGGTTGAACGCCGTTGAAATCGCCGGAAGGGTGGAACGGCGCTAGTGGGCGATGGTCGCGACCGGGAGGCCCGCCTTTCCGATCCACTCCGCGGTCCGGTCCGCGGGCATCGGGCGCGCGACGAGGAAACCCTGGATCGCGTCGCAACCGAGCGCGCTGAGGCGCTGACGGGTCTCGGCGTTCTCGACGCCCTCCGCGACGACCCCGTAGCCGAGGCCGTGTCCGAGATCCACCGTTGCGCGCACGATGGTCGCGCTCGATTGATCGTCGATCATGCCGAGGACGAACGACCGATCGATCTTGATCTCGTCGAGCGGTAGCCGGTTGAGGTACGCGAGCGACGAGTAGCCGATGCCGAAGTCGTCGAGGGCGATGTGCACCCCCATCGCTCGCAGCGAGTCCATCGTCTGCAGCGCGCGCTGCGGGTCCGCCGCGAGGACCGTCTCGGTCATCTCGAGGCGCAGCAGTTCCGGCCGTGCATCCCAGCGCTGCAACAGCTGGGCGATCGTCTGCGGGAGCTGCGGGTCGTGGATGTTGCGCATCGAGAGGTTCACCGCGATCGGGACGCGCAGACCGGCGAGCTCCCACGCGCGCGCCTGCCGGATCGCTTCCGTTAGCACGGTCCGCGTGAGCCGCTTGATGAGACCGGTGCGCTCCGCGAGCGGGATGAACTCATTGGGACCGACGAGCCCGCGCTTGGGATGCATCCAGCGCACGAGCGCCTCGACGCTCGAGATGGCGCCGGTCTTCAGATCGATCTGCGGCTGGTAATAGAGGACGAGCTCGCCTTCATCGACCGCGCGGCGGAGGTCGGACATCAGGGCGAGGCGTCCGGCGCCGTCGCGCTCGTGCTCGGCCGAGAAGACCGCGAGACCATCGAGGGAGCCCTTCGCCGCATGCATCGCGATCTCGGCGCGCGATAGGAGCTGTTCCGCCAGCGCCGCGTGCGTGGGCGCCACGGCGACACCGACGCTCGCGCCGATGTCGAGAGTCTCGCCCTCGAGCGGGAAGGCCTGCTCGAGCGCGGCGAGCATCTTCTGCGCGACGCGCGCCGCGCCCGTCTCGTCCGTGCCGGGCAGGAGGACCGCGAACTCGTCACCACCCAGGCGCGCGACGGTGTCCGCCGCGCGAAGGTTCGCGGCGAGTCGGGGTCCCACCTGGCGCAGGAGTTCGTCGCCGACGTCGTGGCCCAGGCTGTCGTTCACCGTCTTGAAGTCGGTGAGGTCCATGACCAGGAGCGCGGCGGATTCGTTCGTGCGTGGCAGCCGAACGAGCTGCTGCTGCAGGCGCTCGATGAGGAGCGCGCGGTTCGGCAGGCCGGTGAGCACGTCGTGGAAGAGCTGGTACTCGCGGTGCTTGCGCAGCTCGAGCAGCTCGCGTATCGCTCCCGACATGATGAGCGCGCTGAGGAGATAGACAGAGACCGCGAACGCGACCCGCGGGATCTCGATGCTGTAGCCGTACGTTGCCTGCCGCCAACTCGCGATCACGAGATACGCGGCCGTGACGGTGCTCGCGGAGATGAGCGCTCCGAGGCGACCGAAACGGAACGCCGAGCTGATGATGATGAGCACGCCGACGACCCATGCGATCCACTGCGGATCAGCTGCGAAGACCCAGATCGCATACACGACGATCGCCGTGTCGAAGACGAAGCTGAGGCGCGCGATCCCCCTGTAGCCCGCGGCGGTCCGCGAACCTTCGACGAGTCGGGCATCGACGAGCGTCCACGCCAGCAACGCCCCGCCCAGGACGAGCACGTGAGCCGGAGCGATGTTCGGGAGGAGCGGCCCGAGGGCGAAGACGAGGAGGGCGCCCGCAAGCCGCGCCACCTGGAGCGTCCGCTCCAGGCGTCGATCCTCGAACAGCGCATCCTCCACGACAGCCACCCGGACAAATGAGGCTAATGCGCGGAAGAGCGCTTGGGCCTCCGCTGTCGGGGGCATGCGGTATCAAGCCGGTCGCGCCCATACTTGCGCGAGTTCCGCGCGGAGGTCACCAGTGCCGAATACCGTCCTCGTCACGCGCGAGCCGCCGATCGCGGTCGTCCAGCTCAACCGGCCCGAGGTTCTGAATGCCCTTAATGAAGAGGTGTTGGGCGAGCTCGTTGCCGCGCTGGCTTCGCTGGATGACGATCCGGAGATCCGCTGCATCGTCCTGACCGGCAACGAGCGCGCGTTCGCCGCCGGAGCGGACATCAAGGAGAACTTCGTGGCCGCGACGCCGGTGACGATGCTCGCGCAGGACCTTACCGCGCGGTGGGAGGCGATCCGCCGGGTCAGGACGCCGATCGTCGCGGCGGTCTCGGGCTTCGCGCTGGGCGGTGGCTGCGAGCTCGCGATGACCTGCGACATCATCGTCGCGTCCGAGACGGCGAAGTTCGGCCAGCCCGAGATCAACCTCGGGATCATCCCGGGAGCGGGAGGCACGCAGCGGCTAACGCGCGCGGTGGGGAAGT
>JALYLT010000080.1 GCA_030774095.1 Chloroflexota bacterium | reverse complement strand
ATCCAGGATCGCCTCGGGCCGCTACACACCGGGCCGTGGGGCCTGCTCCAGACCTTTGCCGATGCCATCAAGCTGCTCGGCAAAGAGGACATCCGCGCACGGCTGACCGACAAATGGTTCTTCCTCGCCGCGCCGTCGATCGTGTTCAGCCCGATGCTCGCGAGCTACGCCGTGATCCCATTCGCGCCGGGGATCGTCGGTGCGGACCTGAACGTCGGGCTGCTGTATCTCACGACGCTGGGTTCGATGACCGTGCTCGGCATCGTCATCGCCGGTTGGGCTTCGAACAACAAGTATTCGCTCATCGGCGGCCTTCGGTCCGCGGGCCAGCTCATCTCCTACGAAGTGCCGCAGATCCTGTCGCTGGTGACGGTCGTGCTGGTCGTCGGGACGCTCTCGATGGTCGGCATCGCCGAGAGCCAGCCGGGCTGGCAGCTCAATGTCCTCGTTCTACCGCTCGCGTTCGTAACGTACTTCATCGCTGGGCTGGCCGAGACGAACCGCGCCCCCTTCGACCTCCCCGAGGCCGAATCGGAGCTCGTTGCGGGATTCCTGACCGAATACTCCGGGATGCGCTGGGCCATCTTCTTCCTGGCCGAATACGGTGAGGTCACGGTCGTATCGTCGATCGTCGCGACGCTGTGGTTCGGCGCATGGCATGGCCCGTTCGTCGAGGTCTTCCCGCTCCTCGGTGTGCTGTGGTTCACGCTGAAGACCTACTTCTTCGTGCTTGTCTTCATGTGGATCCGCGCCACGCTCCCGCGGCTGCGCATCGACCAGCTCATGTCGCTCTGCTGGAAGGTCCTCATCCCGCTGACGCTGACCAACCTCATGGTCACCGCGATCCTGCTGCTCGTTTTCCCCACGACCGTGGTGCCGGTGGCGATCGCCAACTGGATCCTCCTCGCCTTCTTCGTGGTGGCGCTGCCGTACGTCCAGCGCCGCCGGCTCGTCGCGCTTCGCGAGCGACTCAGGACCGCCGCGTAGGTATGTACGATTTCATCGAGCCGGCGCTGTTCGCTGTTCTGACCATCGCCACCATCGCGTCGGGCGCGGGCGTCGTGCTCGCAAATCGCATCACGACGTCGGCGCTCCTCATGGCCTTCACGTTCCTCAACGTCGCCGCGATGTTCCTGCTCCTCGGCGCGGAGACGGTCGCCATGTTCCAGGTGCTCATCTACGTCGGCGCGATCACCGTCCTGATCCTCTACGGAGTGATGTTCACGCCGCAGTCGCCGCGTCCGTACGGGCTCTTCTTCCAAACCCAGAAGTGGTGGGCGGCGGTGTTCGTCGTGCCGATTGGGATCGTCGTGGCGACCATTGGCTCCCTCGGATTCCACGACTCGGCGACGTTGGCGCCGAAAGGCGGCGACCTACTGCCGCTCGCGACGAGCGTGTTCCGCGATTTCGCCTTCCCGTTCGAGGTGGCGTCCGTGCTCCTTCTCGCGGCGATGGTCGGCGCGATCGTGCTCGTGAAGCGGGACGAAGAATGACTGGGCGAAGCCCAGAGATCGAGCAGGAGTAGCGTGGCCGTTCCGCTCGGCGCCTACATCGCTGTTTCGGCGGTCCTGTTCTTCATCGGCACCGCCGGCGTCCTCGTTCGGCGGAACGCGGTCGTGATCCTCATGTCGGTCGAGCTCATGCTCAACGCGACGAATCTCGCGCTCGTCGCGTTCTCGCGGCGATATTCGTCGATCGACGAGCGCGGCAGCGTCTTCGTCGTCTTCATCTTCGTCGTCGCCGCGGCGGAGGTCGCCGTCGGTCTCGCGATTGTGCTCTCCGCGTACCGCAACAAGCCGACCGTCGACGTCGACGAGATAAGGCAAATGAGAGGTTGATCGAGTGAGGAGCGGCTCAGGGGGAGGGGCCCCTGTTCAGCGAGCGCAGCGAGCGTGCGCGACGAACGAATCCACCAGCCCTGAGCGTGTCTTCCCGGCGTTAGCCGGGAGATTGAGCAGGCGGGGATGATCCAGAACGTCTGGCTGATCCCGGCGTTCCCGCTCGCCGCGTTCCTCCTCAACGGCCTGTTCGGTGGCCGATGGCTGCACAAATGGACCGGCATCATCGCCTCGGTCGCGGTCGGCCTTTCGGCGCTGGTCGCCATCGGCGTGTTCCTGGAGATCCTCGGCGGCGCGGAGCGGACCACGGTGACGCTCTACGAATGGATCGGCGTCGGGGACTTCCACATCAACGTTTCGGCGCTGGTCGATCCGCTCTCTTCGGTGATGCTCCTGGTCGTCACAGTCGTGAGTTTCCTCATCTTCGTCTACTCGAACGGATACATGGAGCACGACCACGGCTTCGCGCGCTTCTTCACCTGGCTGTCGCTCTTCGTGTTCGCGATGCTGATCCTGGTCATGGCCGACAACTACCTCCTGATGTTCGTGGGGTGGGAGGGCGTCGGCCTCTGCAGCTATCTCCTGATCGGGTTCTGGTTCGAGCGTCCGGAGCCGTACGTCGCGGCGAAGAAGGCCTTCGTCATGAACCGCATCGGCGACTGGGGCTACACGATCGGCATGATCACCATCTTCCTCGTCTTCGGCTCGATGCAGTTCGTCGACGTCTTCGAGCACGTCGACATCGCCACGCAGGCGAACCTCACCCTGATCTGTCTCGCCCTGTTCTTCGGGGCGACGGGCAAGTCGGCGCAGTTGCCGCTGTACTCGTGGCTGCCAGACGCGATGGAGGGGCCAACGCCCGTCTCGGCGCTGATCCACGCGGCGACGATGGTCACGGCCGGCGTCTATCTGGTGGCCCGCTCGATGCCGCTGTTCGAGGCCGCCGGGCCGTCGCTCGCGGTCGTCGGCACCGTCGGCGCGGTGACCGCGATCTTCGCGGCGACGATCGCGCTCGTGCAGTTCGACATCAAGCGCGTGATGGCGTACTCGACGGTGAGCCAGCTCGGCTACATGTTCCTGGCGCTGGGCGTTGGTGCGCCCGTCGCCGCGATCTTCCACCTCGCCACACACGCGTTCTTCAAGGCGCTCCTCTTCCTCGGATCCGGTTCGGTCATTCACGGACTTGGCGGCGAGCAGGACATGCGGAAGATGGGCGGCCTGCGGCGCAAGATGCCGGTGACGTTCTGGACGATGCTCCTGGCGGGCGGTGCGCTCGCCGCGCTGCCGCCACTCGCAGGCTTCTGGTCGAAGGACGCGATCCTCGCGTCAGCGTTCGTGAACGGACATCTCGTCTTGTGGGCGGTCGGGATCGTCACGGCGGTGCTCACGGCGTTCTACGTCACGCGCGCGATGTGGATGACGTTCTACGGCGAGCCGCGCGACCACCACCTCTACGAGCACGCGCACGAGTCGCCGGCGGTCATGACGCTGCCGCTCATCGCGCTGGCTGTCGGCGCGGCCGTTCTCGGGATCCTCGTGGGCTTGCCGCCGGAGCAGGGATTCATCGACACATTCCTGCGGCCCGTCTTCGAGGGCGAGGGCGGTCACGTGCCGGAGCTCGCGACGATCGCCACGCTCGCGGCGGTATCCGTCGCGGCAGGCATTCTCGGGATCCTCGCCGGTCTCTCGATGTACGTGCGGCACCGGCCCGACCCCGCGGCCGTCTCGCGCGCCGCCGGTCCGCTCTACCGGCTCCTGGTCAACAAGTACTTCGTCGATGAGCTCTACGACCGGCGGATCGTCGAAGCCTTCCGCGCCGCGTTCGGCGCGATGTGGGCCTTTGATATCCACATCATCGACGGTCTCGCGAACCGGCTCGGTTGGCTCGCCGCGGTGGGCGGCGGCGCGCTGCGTCGTGCGCAGACCGGCATCGTCGGTAACTACGCGCTCACGATCGTCGCCGGTCTGCTCGTGATCCTCGTGGCCTACGGCGGCTATGCGGTGGGGATCTTCACACGATGACGATCGACCACATCCTCACCCTGCTTCTCGCGGTGCCGGCGGTCGGCCTCATTCCGCTCTACGCCTTCCGGAACGATCCGCGTTCGGTGAAGCAGGTCGCGGTCGTCACGACGCTGGTCGAGCTGGCGCTCTCGCTCGTCATGCTCGCGCAGTTCCACGCGGGCGAGGCCGGCTTCCAGCTGGTCGAGGAGGCGGACTGGCTCCCGAGCCTCGGCATCCGTTACTTCGTCGGCGTTGACGGGATCTCGGTCCTGCTCGTGCCGATGACGACGCTGCTGACCTTCATCTCGGTGCTTTATTCGTCGGGCGGCGCGATCAAGGACCGTCTCGCGTCGTTCATGGCGGCGTTCCTCGTGCTCGAGATCGGCATGGTCGGAGTGTTCGTGTCGCTCGACCTCTTCCTCTTCTACGTGATGTTCGAGCTGATGCTCGTGCCGATGTACCTGATCATCGGGATCTGGGGCGGACCGCGTCGCATCTACTCGACGCTCAAGTTCGTCATCTTCACGCTAGCGGGCTCGCTGCTCATGCTCGTGGGCATCGTCGCCGTGTGGCTCGCGTCCGGCGACGAGGGCTCGCGCACGCTCTCACTCCCGGAGCTGCTCGCGACGCGCGGACGCTTCTCCGCCGAGTTCCAGTTCTGGGTGTTCCTCGCCTTCGGCCTGGCGTTCGCGATCAAGCTGCCGATGGTCCCGTTCCACACCTGGCTGCCCGACGCCCACGTCGAGGCGCCGACCGCCGGCTCGATCATCCTCGCCGGCGTCCTGCTGAAGGCGGGCGGCTACGGCTTCCTGCGCTTCGCGCTGCCGCTCTTCCCGGTCGGGACGCAGCTGTGGCTGCCGGTGATCATCGTGCTCTCCGTCATCGCGATCCTGTACGGCGCCGCCGTGTCAACGGTGCAGAAGGATCTGAAGAAGCTCGTCGCGTATTCATCGGTCGCGCACATGGGCTTCGTGACGCTCGGCATCTTCGTTCTCAACGCACAGGGCGGCGTCGGCGCGGTGCTGCAGATGCTGAATCACGGATTCGTCACCGGGGCGCTCTTCCTCTTCGTCGGCATCCAGTACGAGCGGACTCACCGCCGTCTCATCGCCGATCTCGGCGGCCTCGCGAACCGCTGGCCGCTCTACACGACGTTCTTCGGCGTCTTCGTGCTTGCATCGCTGGGCCTGCCGGGGCTCAACGGCTTCGTCGGAGAGTTCCTCGTACTGCTCGGCACGTTCAAGTTCAGCGGCGTGCCGCTCGGCGGCCTCTTCTGGGGCCCGGTCGCGGCGATAGGCGTGATCCTCGCCGCCGTGTATCTCCTCTGGATGTTCCAGCGCGTGATGTTTGGACCGGTGCGCGAGGCCTACCGTGCGCTTCCCGACCTGTCGCCGATCGAGGTCATCTGCGCGGTGCCGCTCCTCGTGCTCACCGTCCTGCTCGGGGTCTTCCCGCAGCCGGCGATCGCGATCATCGAGCCGTCGCTCCAGCAGGTGCTGCGTCTCGCGACCGATCCAGGTTTCCAGGTCGCCTTCAAGTGAGCACGTTCGTCGACACCCTGGTGCCGATCCTGCCCGAGGTGATCGTGACGATCACCGCGTGCGTGGTGCTGATCGCGGATGGACTGCTGCCACGATCGCAGGCGCGCCCGGTGCTGCCCGCGATGACGGTCGTCGGTCTGGCGTTGGCGTTCATCGGCGGGCCGCTCGCGCCGCCGTCCGGCCAGTACTTCGGCGGCTACGTGCAGATCGACACATTCACGACGTTCTTCCGCGTGGTGTTCATCGTCCTCGCGGCGTTCGCGACGCTCGTCGCTCCGTCGTATCTCGAGCGGCGCGGCGTCCCGCCCGGCGAGTTCTACGCCACGCTCTGCTTCTCGACCGTCGGCGCGATGACGATCGCACTCTCGACGGACCTCATCACGCTCTTCGTGGGGCTCGAGCTCATGACCATCCCGGTGTACGTGCTCGCCGGCATGCAGCGCCGTGACCGCTTCGCGAACGAGGCCGCGCTCAAGTACTTCCTTCTCGGCGCGTTCAGCTCGGCGCTGCTTGTCTACGGCTTCGCGTGGCTCTACGGCATCACGGGCTCGACGCGCTACATCGACGTCGCCACCGAGCTGCAGCGGATCGGTCTCGCGAACGGACCCACGATCGTCGCCCTCGCCCTTGTCACGGTCGGCCTCCTCTTCAAGGCCGCGGTGGTGCCGTTCCACCAGTGGACGCCCGATGCGTACGACGGCGCGCCGACCCCCGCGACCGCCTTCATGTCGGTCGCTCCGAAGGCCGCCGCGTTCGCCGCGATCCTGCGCGTGCTGTTCATCGCGCTGGCGCCACTGGCGGTCGACTGGAGCGCGGTCTTCGCGGTCCTCGCGGCGGTCACGATGACCGGTGGAAACATCGTCGCGCTGGTCCAGACGAATACGAAGCGCATGCTGGCGTACTCGAGCATCGCGCACACCGGCTACATCCTTGCCGCTGTCGCGGCTACAGCGGCGGGCCCGTCTGCGACGGCCGGCGTTCTCTTCTACGTGTTCGCCTACGGCATCATGAATCTCGGTGCGTTCGCATGCCTCTTGTACTTCGACACCGAGGGCTCGCGCGGCGCCACGCTCGACGAGCTGAACGGTTTCGCGCGTCGACAGCCGGTCGGCGCACTGGCGTTCTTCATCTTCTTGCTGTCCCTGACGGGGATCCCGTTCACTGCCGGCTTCGTCGCGAAGGTGTTGGTGATCGTTCCGGTGCTCGACGCCGGCTACGGGTGGCTCGCCGTGTTCATCGCGCTCAACGCGGTCCTCGCGGCGTTCTACTACCTGCGCGTCGTCGTCCACATGTACATGTACGACCCGGAGACCGGCGCGCCCATGGTCCTCAACACGCGGCTTCTCTCCGCGGCGCTCGGGATCTCGGCGCTCGCCACCATCGTCCTCGGCGTGCTGCCGAACTCCCTTTATGAGTGGGCGCTGCAGGCAGCGAATCCCCTCCTGCAGTAGCGCCACGCCCTAGCGTGTAGGGTCCGGCCCCGACGGCAGCAGCCGTTCACCTAGGAGTCCGCCCGCGCCACCGAGTACCAAGGCCGCGGCGAGCGGGCCAAGCAGCTCCGGGAGTGTGAGCACCAGGAGGTCTCCGAAGGACGACACCGGCGGCGTGTTCGGACGGAAATATTGATGCAGCTGCGTCGCGATGATGCTGCCGATGAACAGGGAGAACAGCAGTGCGACCGGCGAGGCGATCGCGCCGAGGCGGCCCGCCATGATGCCGGCGCAGAAGAGGATCGCCGCGGGCACCGCGAGGAGGATGAGCGGCGGTACCGGTAGCGGCTCGGTCAGGGCCCACCAGAACGCGAGCCCGATGGACGTCGCGATCACGGCCGCGACAAGGCGCGTCCGCATCAGATGCGCGCCATCGCGCGTCGGCGCAGCCAACCGCCGGCGGCGCCAGCGAACGCGCCGCCCACCGCATAGGGCAGCACCGCGATCAGCAGGCGAGCCTCCCAACCCAGAAGATCGACGCCGCTCGCGCCGAGTCCGGCTCCCTGGCCCAGCAGCGAATACGCGCCGTAGACGAGCGCGCCGACGACGACGGAGAGGAACCCAGCGAGCGCGGACCGGTGCATCGCGAACCAACCGGCGCCGAACGCGGAGAAGAGCAGGTAGGCAATCGCGCCTATCGCGGCGATGCCGAACCAGTTCGGCACCGCGAGGAACGCGGCGAGGTCAGCGACTCCCGCGGCGATCACCGCGAGCGCGAAGCGCAGCGGGCTAGCCGACGATCGCGAGCGCGTGATCCGCTCGGTTCAGCGGTTCGGCGCGGCCGTCGTCGCCGAGGATCGCAATGTCTTCGATGCGGACGCCGAACTTCCCCGGGATGTAGATGCCCGGCTCGATCGAGAACGCCATCCCTGGCTCGAGGCGCTCGTCGTTGCCACGCACGAGATAGGGATGCTCGTGACCGTCGAGACCGATCCCGTGTCCGGTGCGGTGGATGAAGCGCTCGCCGTAGCCGGCATCATCGATCACGCGGCGCGACGCGGCGTCGACCGATGCCGCCGTGGCGCCGGTGCGCGCGGCCGCGTAGCCGGCCTCCTGCGACCGTCGCACGATGTCGTGCACGCGACGCACCTCGTCGTCGACGTCGGCGCCGACGTGGACCGTGCGCGTGATGTCGGAGCAATACCACTCGCGCGTGCCGCCGAAGTCGAGAACGACGGTGTCGCCCCGCGCGATACGACGATCGCCGGTCTCGTGGTGTGGCGACGCGCCGTTCGGTCCCGAGCCGACGATGGTGAACGTGACCTCGTCATGTCCCTCGTCGCGCAGGAGCGCCGCGAGCTCCGCGCCGATCTCGCGCTCGGTCCGGCCGGCGAACTCGCGTTCGAGAACGCGGGGGAACGCGCGATCCGCGGCAGCTGACACCGCACGAAGCGCCTCGCGTTCGTACGCGTCCTTGCACATGCGTAGCTCACGCGTCACGACGGATGCGAGCTGGAAGCCGCGACCGCGCAGCGCGGTCTGCAGGCGGAGAACGAACAGCGACCACATCTGGTCCGCGACGGCGACATCGCCTTTCGCGGTCACGAGACTCGCGACAAGCGCGTAGGGATCCTCTGTTTCGCCCCAGGTCCGCTGCGCGAGGTCGGGTGCCGCGACCTTCGCCCGCGGGGACTCGAGCTCCGGCACGACCAGCGTCGCGCCGCCGTCGGCGCTCACGACAAGACAGGTGAGGCGCTCGCTGGAGAAAATGCGGTAGCCCGCGAGGTATGCGAGGTCCGAGCTGGGGGAGAGAAGCAGCGCGGCGATTCCGCGGGCGCGCAGCGCTTCGCTCGCTCGCTCACGGCGTGACTGGTACGTCAGGCGTTCGGAGGGCATCTAGTCTGCTCGGAGTATGCCCGTGAACCGCTGGGCGCCCGCCGCGAGCGTCCTCGCACTCTGCATCGGCCTCATCCTCATCGTGGGACTGCGACCAGCGGCGCCTGCGGCCGTCCTGCCGCCGGCGGTGGCCGCGGTCACGACATCGCCGTCGCCAAGCCGGACCGGCAGTCCCGTCGCGAGCGTGCCGACCGTCACCCCGACGCCGGCCATCCCCGACGGTTATCGGATCAAGATCGCGCGCCTCGCGATCGACCTACCCATCGTCGAAGGTGACATCGAGCGCGACGCGGTACGACAGAAGACTCCCGAGAACGTCGCGCTGCATCTG
>JALYLT010000079.1 GCA_030774095.1 Chloroflexota bacterium | reverse complement strand
GTACAGGGCGCCGTGCACGATGACCACGAGGAGATAGCCGATCCCGAACGCAACACCGCGGTCGTCGAAAGCCCTCGGGATGGCCATCGCGCATATCAGCAGGGCGCCCATCCCGACCAGTAGCAGCAGCCGGCGCGGCGTGTTGTCGGGCGGGACCTGGTTGGTCAACCATACGAACCCGCCGTACATCCAGAACAGCACGGTGAGGATCAGCGCGGTGCGGATCGCGGCTTCGACCGAGACACCAGCAACGAGGAGCGACGTCAACTGGGTCAGCGTGAAGACGAAGACAAGGTCGAAGAACAACTCCAGGTTGGAAACGCCACGCTCGAGAGGCTCGGCCGCCACTTTGCGCGATGCTAGGGCGAACGGAGGTGCGACAGATGGAGCAGAAGAATCTCGATATCTACGGTCATGCGCCGATCCCATGGTCTCGTGCGCTGAAGCAGCTCGATGCAGGCGATGGGGGAACGTACTGGCTGGCCACGACGCGGCCTAACGGCGAGCCGCACCTAACCGCTGTCGCCGCGCTTTGGGTCGATGGGAAGGTGTACTTCGTGAGTGGCGCACGGACGCGAAAGAGCCGCGACCTGGCCAAGAATCCGCGCTGCGTCATCTCGGTCTCGCTGAAGGATCTCGACGTCGTCATCGAGGGCACGGCCCGGCAGGTCCCCGACGACGCGACACTCAAACGTCTTGCGAGTCTCTATGGTGCACAGGGGTGGGCGGTGACCGTGAAGGACGGCGCGTTCACTCACGAGTACAGCGCGCCAAGCGCGGGACCGCCGCCATGGGATCTGTACGTCATCACACCGGTCACCGCTTTCGGCGTCGCGACGGCCGGGCCGCAGGGCGCAACGCGCTGGCGATTCAGCTAGACGATCTTGATCTCGGGGCGGAGAGCGCGACCCAGGATCGTCGACAGCCGCTCGATCTCTTCCCCGAGCTTGGTCCGCGGCGGCTTGCCGGACTCTTTGAACCAATCGACGCGGAGGCGCTCTCCGTCGACCTCCCAGGTTCCCTTGACAGTGCCACCGGCGACAACGATCGGCGCGATCCAGCCCGCCTGCTTGCTGACGGCGGTTCGCCGCTTCGCGGGCACGATGTGGGCGTCCTCGGTACCCGGACCGAGCACGTACTGGTCGAAACCCGGAACGAGACGCACCGCGGTGGTCGGTCTCGCGGACGCCAGCTCGTCGACGTCCTTCGCGAGAACGTACCTTCGTTCGCCGTCCACCTCGACCTCGGCCAGCCGGTCACCGAGCGCGCTGAACCACTTCCGGATCTGTCGCGCACTGACCCTCCCGCGGCTCAGCCAGTTACGGAAGTTGTCGATAGTGGCCGGCCCGTAGGCGCCGAGGTACGCGACGATCACGATGGGCGCCGCCTGGTCGGGCTCGAGGATGCCGGCCCAGCGGGAGCTCGCGGCTGCCGGGAGCACGAAGGTCACGCGCGTGCCGCGACTCGGACCGAAGCACAGGTCTCCTTGCCACGCGAGTGGCTTCAGCAGTGTTCCCCAGCCGGAGCGAAGCGCATCGCCGAGGTGGCCCAGTCCTCGCTGCGCGACGACCGCCGCGATCAGCTCGTCTCGTGTGAGCACTTTGCCATCGAGAGCCTCACGGACCGCCGGTCGAAGGGCATCCCAATGCTTGGTGGTCATGGCGAAGTAGCGCTCCCAGCTCGGCAGCTCCCACGATCGTCCCGATGCCATGAGCGAGAGGACCGCACCGCCGTCCTCCGGGGTGAGCAAGTGCAAGGTGCCCCGCATCGCCCACGTCTTGATGAGACGGCCCTCGCTGAGGGCGCGCGCGACCTCGCCGCGCCGTGACGTCTGGCGCCGGACCCGGATCGCGAGCTCGGCCGAGGACGCCACCTGTGCCTGCACCCCGCAGAGCCGTCGGACGACCTCCGACACGGACGACTTTCCGATCGGCTCGAGGAGCTGGCGGCGCATGCGCCACGCGAGGACCTGCGGCCAGGTCAGCCCGGTGCTCACCGGTCGAGCCTACCCGCGACGCGGCAAGCGGACCGCGCACAGAATTGCAGTAAGTGGCTTCGACCGACCGCGCCGTGGATCTCTGGCCTCCGCTTCTGTACGCGGATTTGAAAGACACGCTGCACGCAGTCCACATGTGGACTCAGGTCGTGGGGAAGCTCCGGCTGGCGCTGACACCGCTGATGAACCACTGGTGGAATTCGACGCTCATGGTCACGCCCCGTGGTCTCACGACTACGTTGATCCCTTCCGGCAGCGAGGCGTTCCAGATCGACTTCGACTTCGTCGATCATGAGCTCGTCATCGTCACGAGCCGTGGCGGCCGCTCGACGATGCCGCTGGATCCCATGTCGGTCGCGGACTTCTACCGGCGGGTGCTCGAGAATCTCGCTGCGCTTGGCGTCCCCGACCCCGGCATCATGCCGGTCCCGGTCGAGGTCGCGACCGCCGTCCCATTCCTGGACGACGTCGAGGTCCGACCTTACGACCGCGAGATCGTGCGACGGCTCTTGACCGCACTGATCAGCACCCAGCTCGTCTTCGACCGGTTCCGGGCAGAGTTTCTCGGCAAGGCGAGTCCCGTGCAGTTCTTCTGGGGTGGGTTCGATCTCGCGAGCGCGCGATTCTCCGGCCGTCGCGGGCCCGCGTACGCGGGCGGCAGCGCGCCGAATGTGCACATCCACGTCATGCACGAGGCCTACTCACATGAGCTGATCGCCGCCGGCTTTTGGCTCGGCAGCGACGAGCTGCCGCAGCCCGAGTTCTATTCCTACGCGATGCCGCCGCCGGCGGGTCTCGCCGACGCGACGATCCGACCCGACTCGGCCGAGTGGGTCGCCGCGCGCGGCGAGTTCATCCTGCCCTATGAAGCGGTGCGAACCGCGGCAGATCCCGCCGCCACCCTCCTGAGCTTCCTGGAAAGCACCTACGACGTTTCTGCGGACCTCGGCAAATGGGACCGGCCGCTTCTCGAAGAGCGTCCACGCTGCGACTGCGTTCGCCTGCCCTCGCTTTCGCGCGTCAACGGAGCCGACGCGTAGCGGAGCTTAGGGGAGGACCTCATGTATCGCTGGATCGTCTTCGTGCACATCGCGAGCGTGTTGGGGCTGCTGCTGGTCCATCCCGTCACGGTCGCGTTCCATCTCAAAGAGGAGCGCAACGACACACGCATCCGCGAGCTGCTCGAGGTCTCCGAGCGCGCCAGCATCCTTCGGTGGGTCTTCTTCGGGCTCACGCTTGCGTCCGGCGTTGTTCTCGGGTTCATGGGCTCGTTCTGGGGCAGCGCCTGGATCTGGGCGGCGCTCGTGACCTTCGTCGCGATCGCCGTCGTGATGAATCTTTACGGAGGCCGCACCATCGACCGCATCGCAGACACGCGCGACGACGCCGAGATGGAGCGCCTACTCACGCGCTTCCGTCCGGGGATCCTCGCCGTCACGGGCACGGGCGGCCTGCTTCTGATCCTGTACCTGATGCTGTTCAAGCCGACGCTGTAGGCGTCCCTAGCGGCGGCGCCGGCTCAGGCCGGCGTGACTTGCTCCGCGTTCTCCTTGTTGCGCCGCGGGTCCATGGCCTTCTCGTAGGTCACCTTTTGACCCTCGGTCAGCGAGTCGAACCCGTCGCCGGCCACCTTTGAGCGATGGAAGAAGATCTCACTCCCATCGGTCTGCGTGATGAAACCGAATCCGCGGTCTCCGACGATTCTCTTGATCGTGCCTTCTGCCACTTACGTTCTCCGATCGATGTGCGGTTGGTTCGACCACCAATCTACGTTCTGACGACTTCCGAGCACAAATAGGCGGGCGGGCACCACTTGACATGCAAGTCGTGACTTGCCTATGGTGGCCCGTGTTGGGTGATGTGTACCGAGCGCTCGCTGACCCGACACGGAGAGTGATCCTCGATGAGCTGCGCGAGAGAGACGGTCAGACACTGTTCGAAGTGTGCTCGCGGCTGGTGATGAAGCACGGGCTGAGCTCGACACGACAGGCGATCTCTCAGCACCTCGACGAGCTCGAGTCGGCCGGTCTCGTGATCACGAAAAGAGACGGGCGGTACAAGTTCCATTACCTCGACGCGACACCGCTAAGGGTCATTGGGGAGCGGTGGCTGACCAAGAAACGGAAAGGGAGATAACGATGAAGATCCACCTGACCAGCGTCTTCGTGGATGATCAGGACAAGGCACTGAAGTTCTACACCGAGGTGCTCGGGTTCTTGAAGAAGAAGGAAATACCGCTTGGTGGCGATATGCGGTGGCTCACGGTCGTGTCAGCCGATGCGCCGAACGGGACCGAGCTCGTGCTCGAGCCGAGCAGTCATCCTGCAGTGGCTCCGTTCAAGCGCGCGCTGCAGGACGACGGCATCCCCTTTGCCTCCTTCGGCGTCCCGGACGCGAAGGCCGAGTTCAAGCGTCTCAAGGCACTCGGCGTTCGCTTCACGCAGGAGCCTCTCGAGAATGGCCCGGTCACAACGGCCGTTTTTGACGACACCTGCGGCAACTTGATCCAGATCGCCAGCACCAACTAGTACGCGGGATCACGCGCTCGGCGTGAGCAGGATGCTGTCGGCAGGCCGGTCCGGGTCATATCGAATGCGAACCGCACTACCGACTGGGTAGTGCATGGGCGCATCGAGGGCGAAACTTCCCGACTGCCCGCGAAGCTCACCGGAATCCGCGTTGTACGTGTACTCGAAGACGCATCCAACGGCGACCATGTATTGATTACGAAGTGTGCGCACGCCGGTGATGCGGCCAGCGGTATCTACGCCGGTCTTGGAAAGTCGGCTCCAGACACGGTAGGACCCTAAGATCCGTGCCGCGCTGACGAGATACCATCCCGCGCTCGCAGCGAGGCCGATACCGAACAGGATGTCGAAGACTAGGTCCCCAGGTTCCGCAGCGAACGCGCTTACCTCAGGAGCGACCGCGAGATATCGGATCGGAACGACGCCAAGGGACACCGCGTGCTCGTATCGCTCCTTGGATATGAATCCGCTATGCCTGAAACTCTTGGACCCGACCTGAAACTGATAATCGATTCGATACGCCTCGTCGGTCGTTGTCGTGGTACGTGTGACGATCGCGTCGACAGGTGCTCCGGCAAGTGCCACCGCGGGCTCACGCCACAGGCGACCGTCGGCAAGGAAGGCGAGCGCGGTAGCTATTGCAAGAGCGAGGACAACCGATACCGCACTCCCCGTGAGACTGGGAGGTGCCTGCACGAGCTCCTTTCGCGGGCCCTCCCGAGACTCGGCCACGGACGGCCGAGTGACGAGGTCGTAGTAATAGCGAAGGCCGTTCGTCCTGATCTTCAGAAAGGCTGGCTCACCGGCAAGGTCGAACTGGTAAGTGCCGCTGTGGTCTGAAAGGACGGTCCTTCCCGAGTGGACGACGGTGCCGTTGACGCGAACCACACGGCGACCGAAGAAGTACTCGTCTTCCATGTCGACGCGGTACGTCGTCCCGTTCCGCTCAACAGTCCAAGTGCGGCGCGCGGTCGTGAGGCCCACGCTTATAGAGAAGAGCGTCAGCGAAACGGGGACAGATCTGGCGGACCGCCCGGTCCGACTCGGAAACTCTCGTAGTGGCCCGGCTCATGGAACGCCCCCAGGGAAATTTCAGCGTTGTCGAGCGGCCGGGTCGTCCCGTCCGGACGGATGTACTCGTAAAAGTCTCGTGCACTTCCTGTTTCGTACGGCGTCGACGTGCACAGCCGCCCGTTGGCCGGGATAGGCACGACTTTTCGGCCATCAAGGATGCCGAGCGGTGCACAGCTCGGATCGTCGTACCTCACGTATACCCAGCCCGTGAAACCGTCAGGCAACAAGTAGTGGTCGGGCGTGCGTGCCGGAGCGCATGCACTCAGCACGCAAGCCGCTATCAAGGCGCAGGCGATCCACCGTGTCACGGAGCAATCGTGCATCAAGATCGCCCCTCGAATATGACGGTTGCGTCATTTTTGAAGCCGGTGTCGCGGAATGAGGCGAGTGCGCGAAGTACTGGTGATCATTGAGCGCGCCAGAGCTTCTGTTGGGGAGAGAGGATTCGAACCTCTGCTTGGCTGATCCAGAATCAGGTCAGCGCGAGTTTCAGTCGACACGCGAGTTCTAGCACGAATTTGAAGTAACGCAGGGAGCGGGGCCACCGCACACCCCGAGAATCAGATGAGCTTCCCAGATGACCCTCATCAACGCGCCGACTCGCTGACGTCGGGAGGTTTGGCGCCTGCGCGTGCCTAGCGAGACCTGCTTAGGCGACGACGACCTTGTTCTTCTTGTCGACGAACGCGAGGCGAACGCCCAGCGCCCGCGCGATCTTCGCCAGCGTCTCCTCCGTGGGGTTGCCGAGGCCGCGCTCTATCCGGCTGATGTCGGCCTGCTCCACGCCCGACCGCTTCGCCAGCGCCGGCTGGGTCAGCCTGTGGCGCTTACGGAGCATGGCGAGCTGGCCACCCCGGGCGTAGCGCTGCCGCATGACCTCGATCTGGGCGACCGCCTCGGGGCTTTCGGCGCGAGCCTCGGCCTCGATGTCGCGGGTGAACTCGGCGAAGGTGGTCTTCTTCATGGCTAGAAGTTATGTGACCTAACACATACGGTCAAGACGCCGTTCTCCGGCGCCGCCGCTGCCGGCGATGCCGCTGGAGGCGCAGCGCGAGTGGTGCTTGATTCGACGCGCAGTCTCGACTGTGATCGACGTACGACCCCTTGCGTTCACGGCCAGGGGATGTCGAGTTCTCGTGCCGCTGTGCTCATCTTCATGAGCAACCGGTGTGGGTTGCCGGGCGCCCGGTCGAAGCCATGGTGTTCATAGAACGCCGCAGCCTCGTCGTCTATGGCGTCCACGACGACCAGCTTGCCGCCCGCCTGTTTCGCCGCGTCAACGATCTTCTCGAGCGCTCGCACTAGCAGTACTCGCCCGAGCCCGGTTCCATGGGAACGCTGATCAAGCGCGAGCTTTGCTAGGAGGATGGCGGGGATTTGCCGTGGCGCTCCACGCCCAATCTGAGGAGACACCGCGTCGCGCTCCACAAGGTGGGGCGCGATGGCGAAATAGCCGACGATCGACTTGTCGCCAGTATCGACTAGCACGTAGGTACGTGTGCCTTGACCCGTGGCGTTCCGCGCGTGTTGCTTCAGCCACTCATCGAGTGGCAGCTTCCCGCACGCGAATTGATCGAGGAGGTGAGAGTCGCGAAGCGCTTCGACGCGATGCGTCAAGCGATGCGTCGATGCTTACGCGCGAGCTTCGCTGCGCGAGCGAGGCGTGGTGCCCGATCGGCGCGATCGATTGCAGCGAGCAGCCGATCGAAGTACTCCGCGGGGACGACGGTCGTCGTCCGAGCGGCGATTACCTGGGTGGCCCTCTCGGCCGCGGCCGTCACCATGAACGCCGAGACCGACTGACCTTCGAGGGCCGCCGCCTTATCAATGCGCGCGCGATCACGCGGCGCGACCCGGGCCTCGACTCGTTGCGTCCTGGTCGCCATCTTTCTCGACCTCCTATCCGTTGAGAACCGTACAAATGTACGGCACACAATGTACCATGCTCCTCGCGCTCCGAGGGTCGCCTCGCTACCGCCGGGAGCCTCAGACGCGAGCCCCCCAACTGATTGCCAGTCAGCGGGTGGGGGAATCAGATGACCTTCACGGGAGTCAGCTAATCGTTCTGAGCGTGGAACGCTGATCACCTGATTCCCGATCAGGTCGCTTAACGCTCTCGCGGCTCGGGGAATCGGTCGAATTCCTTCAGATCTGTTGGGGAGAGAGTGTGCGATTTCAGCAGATAGGCGACACATGTGTCAGGACATAGGAGACACCGTGCAGGAGGGGTCTTCCTATGGACATCGGTCGGTACCTGGTCGAGGCACATCTGCGCGAGGGACGCTCGGTGGCGGACCTGGCCAGCGAACACGGCGTGCATCGCAGCTGGCTGTACAAACTCCTCGTTCGGTACCGCCGCGAGGGTGAGACGGGCTTTGCTCCGCGCTCGCGCCGGCCGCGGCGCTCACCTTCGGCGATGGACAGCGCGCTCGCCGATGAGATCGTCGCCCTGCGCACCAACCTCCTGGATCAAGGACTCGACGCCGGCGCGCTGACTCTGCACTGGCACCTCGCGCGCCGCCACGGCGCGGTGCCCTCGGTGAGCTCGGTCTGGCGGGTGCTCCGCCGGCGCGGTCTGGTGGTGCCGCAGCCGCGCAAACGCCCGCGCTCCTCGCTGGTCCGCTTCCAGGCGGAGCTACCCAACGAATGCTGGCAGTCGGACATGACCCACTGGTCGCTCGTGGATGGCCGGGGCTGCGAGATCGTGAACTTCATCGACGATCACAGCCGCCTGTGCCTGCGCTCGGTCGCGCTCGCGGTGACCACCGCGGTCGACGTGGGCACGATCTTCCAGCAGGCCCGCGCGCAGTACGGCACGCCCGCGGCGGTGCTCACCGACAACGGCTGCATCTTCACCGCCGAGCACCGCGGCGGAAAGGTGGTGCTGCAGACCGAGCTCGAGCGCCTGGGCATCCGCCACAAGCACGCCCGGCCGTATCACCCCCAGACCTGCGGAAAGGTCGAGCGCTTCCACCAGACACTCAAGAAGTACCTCGCCAAGCAGCCACCGGCGGATTCGCTCGAAGTGCTCCAGCTCCAGATCGAGCGCTTCGTCACCTACTACAACGAGCAGCGACCGCACCGCGCCCTCGGACGAGCGACCCCGCGCGAGGTCTACGACGCCAAGGTCAAGGCGCGGCCCACGGCGAGGGTCGAGACGCACTTCCGGATCCGCCACGACAAGATCGACAAGGGCGGCAAGCTCACGCTGCGCTTCGAGTCCAAGCTCCTGCACATCGGGATGGGTGCGCGGCTCAAGGGCCTGCCAGTCGTGCTGCTCGTTGCCGATCGCGACGTGCGCGTGGTCTCAGCCGCGGACGGTGAGCTCTTGCGCCACCTGACGCTCGATCCGACCCGCAACTACCAGCGCCAGTCGGCCTGATGCTTTGTCTACGATGTCTCGAGACATCTGTCTCCGATGTCTCGACACATCACACTGTTGGGGAGAGAGGAT
>JALYLT010000078.1 GCA_030774095.1 Chloroflexota bacterium | reverse complement strand
CGGCAAGCACGCGCGGGAGCTTGCCCGGCTGAACATCGACGCGTTCGCGGGCAACGACCTTCCGGTCGTCGTGAACGCGGCGGGCTGCGGCGCGCACCTGAAGGCCTACGGCGAGGTGCTCCAGGAGGATCCCGCCTGGGCGCAGCGCGGTCGCGCGTTCGGCGCGCGTGTGCGCGACGCGACGGAGGTCGCGCGTCCGCGGCCCGACCGGGCCGCGCGTCCGCTGCGCGTCGTCTACCAGGACGCCTGCCACCTCGCGCACGGCCAACGGATCCGCACGCAGCCGCGCGCGCTGCTGCGTGCGATCGAGGGCGTCACCGTCGCCGAGATCGCCGACGCCGAGCGCTGCTGTGGTAGCGCTGGGATCTACAACCTGACACAGCCCGAGATCTCACAGGAGCTGCAGCGGCAGAAGGTCGCGGCGATCCTCGCCGCGCGTCCGGATGTCGTCGTGAGCGCGAATCCGGGCTGCATCCTGCAGATCGTCGCGGGGCTTCGAGCGGCGGGTTCCAGCGTGCCGGTGGTGCACTTGATGCGGTTCTTGGACGATCCGGCGGCGTTCGGCTAGCGCAAGGGCCCAAAATGGGCCGAACGAGGGGCCGTACGGTCGGTCCGCGCGCGGACCGTTTTCGTGCGAAAATAGACGTACCAATGAGTGTTTCTCGATCCACCTACCGTCACCGCCTTAGTTCCGAAGATGTCCGCAAGGCCAGGATCCTGATCACCAAGGACGCGTGGAAGCTCTTCCCCAATCCTGGCGAACGCGTCGCCCTTCGTATCGGCGCGCGGCGCTTCGATGCTGAGATCAAGTCCGAGAACTGCGTGTGCGTCCCGCCGGAGCACGAGCACTATCACCTCATCTGCCCTGCTCTCAAGGGCCAGGCAGGCTTCAAGAGCGGCGCCCTGGTGGTCATCGCGAAGGACTCCGACGGTGGCTACCGCTTCGTGGAGGAGCGGGGCTAGCCCCTAAACTTCGACCGTGGCTGTCCCGACGTACATCCTCATCCATGTCTTCGGGACCGTCCGTGACGAGCTCGATCGCGAGGAACCCGATAAGCGCAAGCGCACGTACTCCGCCTGGCTGCGTGACTACGTCGCAGAACAGCCGCAGCGGCTGACCCAGATCGCTCGCCTGGTCGACGTTCTGACCGAGAACGGCTGGCGCGTGATCGGCTCGCCGTACGACTGCGACGTCATGCTCGAGCGGGACATCTCACGCCAGACCGCCGAGGAAGAGCTTCGGCGCGCCGAGGTTTGGGACATCCTCGTGCGCATCGCGTCGCCTGACGACGACGGTCATGTGATCTGGCGCGAGCATCCCGAGGGAAAGCCCGCCGCGCCGCGGCGTCGACGGAGGGTGCGCCGCCCGCCGACGCGCGAGCAGGGAAGCTAAGGGCTGCCGCACCCACTCGGCGATGAGCTCACGGAGCTCCATGTTCATCTGGGCGGCTCGGTCGACCCCGCGGCGATGTGGGGCATCGCGGCGAAGCAGGGCATCCGCCTGCCGACGAAGGACTACTGGGAGTTCGTCGACCTCATCACCGTAGGGAAGAAGGAGCGGAAGTCGTTCGAGGACTTCCTCGCCCTCTATCGCTGGACCGAGCTGATCCAGTCGAGCCCGCTCGCCGTGGAGGAGTCCGTGTATGAGGTCGTCGGTGGCGCATACCGGAAGGCGAACATCACGACCCTCGAGCTCCGCTACAACCCGATGAAGCGGAACCGGGGCGGCGAGCAGGATCTCGACCACATCATCATGGCGTCGATCCGCGGACTCGATCGCGCACGTCTCGAGTACCCGGTGCGCGCCGGCCTGATCTTCTGCTTGGACCGCACCTTCACCTACGCGCTCAACGAGATCATCGTCGACAAGGCCATCGCCTACCGACACCGCGGCGTCGTCGGCATCGACATCGCGGGACCGACGCACCCGGACTTCCAGTACCGCGATTACGCTGCGCTCTTCGCGAAGGCGCGCGGTGCGGGTCTCGGCCTCACGGTGCATGCGGGGGAGGACGAGGATTGGCACTCCGTTGACGAGGTCCTCCAGCACCTCGAGCCGGAGCGGATCGGACACGGCATCCACGCCGCGGAGAACGCCGCGCTGTGCAAGCGGCTCGCGGAGCGTGGCGTGCTGCTCGAGATCTGCCCTAGCTCCAACCTGCACACTCAAGTGGTGAAGGACGCGGAGGAGCTCGGTCGTTTCATCGCGACGTTCAAGAAGCACAAGGTGCGTTTCAGCTTCAACACCGACGGCCCCGAGATGCTGCAGACGACGCTGCGCGACGAGCTTCGCCTCGCAGTGAAGAGCGAGTGGGTGTCGAAGGAAGAGCTCTCCCAGTGTGGCGAGTGGGCGCAGCAGGCCTCATTCGTGCACCGCGCCTCGGTCGCATGACGCGCGGACAGGCCGCGATCCTGCGCTTCATCCTCATCTGCATCGGATGGGCGGTGGGTCAGACGCTCACCTGGGGCGTCGCGGGCCCTCTGGGCGTCGTCATTCCGGCGGCGCTCGCCATCGGCGTCCTGGTCGTGACCGCGGATCTCGGACGCCCGCGCGCGAGTGGCGGTGACCTGAAGTACTGGCGCGGCCGCCGCGTAGACGACGACGAGCCCCGCGGTCGCTGGAACTGACGCCCCGTCTTTACGTTCAAGCCTCTCCGCGAGGAAGATCTGGACCTCGTTCGCGCGTGGCTGCTGCGTCTGCATGTGCGGCGGTGGTATGACGATGTGGCTGGCGACGCGTATCCCGACGACACGATCGCCGAGTACCGGCTCGCTATGCGTGGTGAAGACCCGACCGACTACTTCGCCATCGAACTCGATGGCCGCCCGATCGGCGTCATCCAGAGCTACCTGATCGACGATCACCCGGACTACGCCGCCATGCTCGCGCTCGGCCGGCCCGCGATGGGGATCGATCTCTTCATCGGCGAGCCCGAGCTGATCGGCCGCGGTCACGGCCCAGCGCTCGTCCGAGCCTTCCTGCGCGATGTCGGATTCCCGCGCTACGGCGTGGATCTGTGCGTCATCGGACCCACCAAGAGCAACCTCGCCGCGATCCGCGCGTACGAGAAGGCCGGTTTCCGTTTCCTCAAGAACTATCTGGAGCCCGAGTCGCGCGAGCAGTCCCATTACCTGATGGAGGTGTCACGCGCCGACTTGGATGCAGGAGAGATGTAGTCAAATGGCGGTGCATGGGTGGACGCGTTCTGGGATGATGCGCGAGACGCGGAGGTGACCGGCATGGGTCTGCTCGAAGGAAAGCGCGCGCTCATCGTGGGAGTGGGGAATCAGCGCAGCATCGCGTGGGGGATCGCGACGAGCTTTCAGCGCGAAGGCGCACGTCTCGCTTTCACGTATCTCAACGATCGCTTCAAGGACAACGTGACCAAGCTGGTCGACACTCTTCCGGATCACGAGTCGATGCCGGTGCTCCTCTGTGACGCGGCCAAACCCGACGACGTCACCTCGCTCGTCTCAGAGATCGATCGTCGCTGGGACGGCCTCGACATCCTCGTCCACTCGATCGCCTTTGCGCCGGTGGAGGATCTGCGCGGTCGTTTCCACGAGATCTCGCGCGAGGGTGTCCTGACGGCGGTCGACGTGAGCGCGTACACGCTCGTGTCGCTGTCGCGGGCGGCGCTTCCGCTGTTCGTCAAGGCCGGCGGCGGCGCCGTGATGGCGCTCACCTTCAACGCGGTCGAGCGTGTCGTCCCGAGCTACAATTCGATGGCCATCGCGAAGGCCGCGCTCGAAACGTGCGTGCGGTACCTCGCGGTGGATCTGGGACCGTCCAACGTGCGCGTGAACGTCATCTCCGCGGGCCCGTTGAAGACGCTGTCCGCCAGTGCGGTGCGAGGCATCTCGACCGCGCGCGACATCATGGAATCCAAGGCGCCGCTGCGACGGAACATCACGCAGGAAGAGGTCGGCAACGTCGCGGTGTTCCTGGCCTCCGACTGGTCACGCGCGGTCACCGGCGCGACCATCTTCGCCGACAACGGCCTCAACATCCTCGGCGTCGCGGAGTGAGTTAGCGCCAGACGGTCACGATCGCCGCCATCACGACCTGGATGAGCAGGTCGTGCACACCCGCGATGAGCCACGCGTTCCACGAGCGCCCCTCGAATGCCACCTGCGCCGCCTTCAAGGTCGCCTGGAAGCCGAGCCACGCGAGCGCGCCGAGGAGTATGCCGTCGGCGATCGACGCGCCGCCGAGGTTCAGCGACAGCAGCGCGAGGACCCACGCGTTCACCAGAGCGACCACGATCCCGATCGCGAACTCCGTCGGCGAGGGTGGTCCGGTGCGCGGCGTCATGCCGTTCAGCCGCGCGAGCCGATCGCCGAACCCGGCGATGCCGTAGTAGACGATGCCGATGACGATCGCCGCGATCGTGGCAACGACGACCGCCAGATAGTTCACACCGAAGTTGATCTCCATCGTCTAAGCCTCCGTGTTCCTAGGGCGCGAATCGTAGGCCGGGAAGCATCCCTAGATCGCGCAGGCCGCGGAGCGTGGCGATCTCGGCGCCGATCGTGGTCTCGTCGCCGTGGCCGGGATACACCCGGGTGTTCGCGGGAAGCGACGACATGACGCGCGAGAGGCTCTCGGACATGGCCGCCGGGTCGCTTCCAGGGAGGTCGGTCCGTCCGATGTTGCCCTTGAAGAGAAGGTCACCCGAGAACAGCGCGCCCTCGCGCCGCAGGTAGAAGCATGTCGATCCTTCGGTGTGTCCCGGCGTGTGGAGCGCGCTCAGCTCGACGTCGTCGAGAAAGCTGAGCTGGCCGTCGTCGAAGAGGTCGTCGGCAGAGCACGGCGGCACGTCGAGCTGCGTCGGAGGCCGTTTCGGGCCGAGCCGGTATTCATCGAGGCGGTGGATCGCGAGGCGGGCCCGCGTCGCCTGCTTCACCGCGGCGTTCCCGAAGATGTGGTCCGGGTGCCCGTGGGTGTTGAGGATCTCGACGAGGCGCAGGCCCTGCTCCCGAACGGCGTCGATGACCTCACGGTCGCCCATCGAAGGATCGATGACGATGGCCTCGTTCCGCGCATCGACGATGAGGTAGCAGCCGTTGTCGTAGGGAGGCACGCGCCAGGTGACGATCCGGACCACGGCGACACGATATCGTTCGCACGATGCCGGACAGGCCCGCCGAGAACACCGCACCTTCCATCGGCGTCACGCAGGGACGGCCAGCGGTCCTGGGGAAGCGCTGGATGGTCAGCTCCAGCCATTACCTCGCATCGCAGGCGGGCGCGCGGATGTTCGAGCGCGGCGGCAACGCCATCGACGCCGGAGTGGCGTCGGGGATCGCGCTGAACGTGCTGGAGCGGCACCTCACCGACTTCGGCGGCGTCGCGCCGATCATCCTCTTCCGCCCCGGCATGGATGGACCAGAAACCATCGACGGGCTCGGGCGCTGGCCCGCCCAGTTCAGCCTCGACGACTACCGGTACCGCTACGGGGACGACATGCCGGTCGGCATCCCGCGCTCGGTGACGCCCGCCGCGGTGGACGCGTGGCTCACGGCACTCGCGCGCCACGGGACGCTCAGCCTTGCGGAGGTCCTCGCGCCGAATATCGAGCTCGCGGAAGGCTTCCCCGTGTATCTGCGCCTCGCGCGCGCCATCGCGATGCTCGAGGAGCGACTGCGTCAGTGGCCCACCAGCGCGGCGGTGTTCCTGCCAGGTGGACGCGCACCGCGCGTCGGCGAGATCCTCGTGCAGGAGGACCTGGCCGCGCTCTTCCGGCTCCTCGTGCAGGTCGAGCGATCGCACGCGTCGCTCGGTCGCGCCGGCGCGATCATGGCCGCCCGCGAAGTGATCTACACCGGGCATATCGCGGAACAGATCGCTCGCTCGCAAGCGCTCCACGGCGGGATGGTCACGTCACGAGACCTCGCCGACTACCACGTCAGCATCGCTCCGCCGGTGCACACGACGTATCGCGGGATCGACGTCTACGCCTGCGGCCCGTGGTCGCAAGGGCCGCTGGTGCCAATGACGCTGAACCTGCTCGAGGGCTACGACGTCGCCTCGATGGGTCCCGGATCGCTCGCCTTCTTGCACACGTACACGGAGGCGTTCAAGCTCGCAGCCGCTGACCGCGAAGGCTTCTTCGGTGACCCCGAGCAAGTCGATGTGCCGATACGCGGGCTGCTCGACAAGGGATACGCGCAGGAGCGGCGCGATCTCATCCGCGACGATCGCGCGTGGCCCGAGCTCCCGCCGACCGGAGATCCGTGGCCGTATGAAGGCCGTACCGGAGCGCCCGGCTACGTGCCACGCGCAGCCAGCGGCGTCGGCGCGCCCGATACCTCGTACTGCTGCGCGATGGACGCTGATGGGAACGCGTTCTCGGCAACGCCGTCCGATCCCGGTCTCGGGTCGCCGCTGGTCGAGGGCCTCGGCATCATCGTCAGCACGCGTGGCGCCCAGCTGTGGACGACGCCCGGCCATCCGTCGGCGATCGCGCCGCGCAAGCGACCGCGGCTCACCCCGAATCCCGCGCTGCTGATGCGTGACGGCCGCGCGCTCATGCCCTTCGGCTGCCCTGGGGAGGACGCGCAGTGCCAGGCGATGGTTCAGACCGTCTGCAACGTGGTCGACTTCGAGATGAATCTGCAGGCGGCGATCGAGGCGCCGCGCGTGATCTCGCGCTCGTTCCCTTGGACGTTCCACCCGCATGCGTATGAACCCGGCATCCTCACGGTCGAAGGCCGGATCGCACGCGACGTGCGCGACCGTCTTGCGTCGCTGGGTCACATCATCCGCGACCTGCCCGACTTCACGCCCGCCGCCGCGGGCATGTGCGCCATCCGTCGCCTCGACACCGGAACGCTCGAGGGCGGAGCCGATCCACGGCGCGAGAGCTACGCCATCGGCTGGTGACTGACGACGCCGCGCATCACGGGGATCGGCGGCGTTTGCTTCGAGGCTCGTGATCGCATCGAGCTCTGGCAGCCGCCGCAAGGTCGCTAGGCTGACACCATGAACGAGCAGGAGCGGCGCTGGCGCGAGGAATTCCCGATCACGCGCGACTTCGTCTATCTCAACAACTGCTCGCTCACGCCCCTCCACCGTTCGGGACGCGAACGCATCGAGCGCTTCGCGCGCGAATGGACGGAGCTCGGCGGGCGCGCGTGGTACGACCATTGGATCGGCGAGTACCAGGCGCTGCGCGAGGACCTCGCTGTCGTGCTGGGCGCGACCGCGGAAGAGATCGCCATCGAGCCCAACGTCTCCGCGGGCCTAGTCGGGATCGCGAGCACATTCGACTATGCGAAGCGCCCCAAGGTCGTGGTCTCCGACCTCGATTTCCCCACGGACGGCCACGCGTTCCTCGCGGTCCAAGATCGCGGCGCGCGCGTCGAGTTCGTCCGCAGCCCGGACCGCGTGCGCATGCCGCTCGAGGTCTTCGAGCGCGCCGTCGACGAGCGCACCGCCGCCGTCTGCACCGGCCACGTCTACTTCACCACGGGGTGGATCCAGGATGTTCGCGCGCTCGCGGAGATCTGCCACCGGAAGGGCGCCGTCCTGGTCGTCGACGCGTACCAGTCGATCGGGGCGTTCCCATTCGACGCTCATGCATCGGGGATCGACTACCTCGTCGGCGGCACGCTGAAGTGGCTCATGGGCGGGCCAGGCATCGCGTTCCTCTACGCGCGGCGCGAGGTCGCGGAGCGCGCTCGGCCTAGCGCGGTCGGCTGGTGGGGCGTGATGGACCCGTTCGCGTTCGACGTCGAGCATCTCGCGTACGGCGCCGGCGCTCGCCGGTTCGAGTACGGAACGCCGGCAGTGGCCGCAATCTACGCCGCGCGCGCGGGCCTCGCGCTTCTTGCGGAGGTCGGCGTCGCGACGGTCCGCGAGCGCCACATGCTGCTCTCGCAGCGTCTCGTCGACGGCGCGATCGCGCAAGGCTGGACGCTGCGCTGCCCAACAGCAGCGGCCGAGCGGACGACCATCATCACGCTGGAGCACCCCGAGCCGCAAAGCGTTGTCGAGGCGCTGCGCGCGAAGGGAGTCATCTGCGACAGCCGCCCCGGCCTCGTTCGCCTATCGCCCCACTACTTCAACACTCTGGAGGAGATGGATCGCGCGCTGGAGCTGCTCGCGCCGCTCCGCGCGATGGCCGCGACCGCCTGAACGCGCCGCGCGACAGCCTCAGCCCGCCGCGGGACGGCCGGCGACTCGCCGTGTGGATCTGTCTGATCACCGCCATCGCGGCGCTCAGCTACGGCGCGCGATTCGCCGGTGGGGGCGACGGCACCGAGCCGGACCTCTTCTTCCGGTGGTCGACCGCGGTCTTCACTTTCGCGTACGACGGCGTCGTTCTGCTCGCGCTCCTATCGATCGCTCGCGGCCTGCCGCTCCGCGATGCGTTCGCCCTGCGGCGGCCGTTGTCCTGGCCAGGGGCGTGGCGCATCGCCGGTGCCGCGCTCGCCGCCACCTACGCGACCTCGTTCGCTCTGGAGATCGCGCTGGGGCATGGCGCGCGAGAGCAGGCCGTGCCCCAGTTCTGGGATCCCGCGCGGGCGGATGCGTTCATCGCCAACGCGCTCGCCATCGCCGTGTTCGTACCGATCGTCGAGGAGGCGGTCTGTCGCGGATTGGGTTTCCGCTTGTTGGAGGCGTATGGGCAGCGTGCCGCGATCGTCGGCAGTGCGATCGCGTTCGCGCTCGCGCATGGAGCGGTAATCGATCTTCCGTGGGTGCTCGTCACGGGCCTGGGCCTCGGCTACCTCCGGAGCCGCTCGGGGAGCATTTATCCGTGCGTCGCGCTTCACGCGATCGTGAACGGCGTGGCCGTGCTCGCTTCGGCCGCGTCCGCCGCGGGGGGTTAGCCGCTCCCGTGGGGCGTGGCGCGAAGCACGACGACGATCTCCTGGATGTCGCCGCCTGGATCGTTGAAGACGGCGCGGCGTGCGGCGATGCGCTCTCCTTCGAGGACGTGCGCGCGCAGCCGTGCGTACGGCAGCAGCGGATCGGCGAGATTCGCTGGATCGTGATCGAGGCCGACCGACTCGCGAATACGCCGCCGTACCTCTGTCCAGCGCACGATCGTGTCGCG
>JALYLT010000077.1 GCA_030774095.1 Chloroflexota bacterium | reverse complement strand
TCGCGCGTGATGCCCTCGAGGATGTCGTCGGTGACGGATGGCGTGATCAGCTCGCCGTCTCGGACCATGAAGAGATTCGCACTGCCTCCCTCGGAGACGTGTCCGTCGCGCGTGAGGAAGATCGACTCGTCCGCATTCGCATCGTGCGCTTCGTCCACGGCGAGCGCGGTGTTGATGTAGGCGCCGGTGAGCTTGCCGCGCGCGGGGATCGAGTCATCGGCCGTGCGCCGCCACGTCGCGGTGCGTGCCGCGAGACCCGAGGTCGGAAGATACGCGCCGATCGGGAACGCGAACATGCCGAAGCCGCTGCGTAGGTCGTGCAGCGCGACCTTGATGGAGCGCGCCGCCTTGTACGCGAGCGGACGGATGTAGACATCGGTGCGGAACTCGTTGCGGCGCATGAGCTCGAGCGTGACCTCGGCGAGCATCGCGCTGTCGCCCGGGAGCTCGATGCGGAGGAGGCGGCAGTTGCCGCGCATGCGGTCGAAGTGCTCGCGCAGCCGAAAGACGTAGAGCTGCTCCTGGCCCGCGTTCCAGTAGGCGCGGATGCCCTCGAAGACCCCGGTGCCGTAGTTGAGCGCGTGCGTCGCGAGGCTGACGTGCGCGTCGGCCAGTCGCTTGAAGACGCCGTCCTGGTAGGCCCAGAGCGTCTCGGGGATCTCCGTGCCCACCGCCGCCGTTTCCTTAGGTTGTTCGCGAACGCTGCTGGCCATCCACTTCCTCCTCTAATAACAAGAAAAGCCTCCCGGTCTCGGGAGGCTTCGTTCCGCTTGTCTTGCTCTGCCGCTAGCTGAGCGCGCCTCCTCCGACTCCACCTGCTCCCTTGGGGAGCTCGATAACGATGACGAAGAACACGCTGCGTGCCATGAGGACGCGAACGCTACCGGGACTGCGCGGAAAACTCAAGGGTCGGGGTGGAAGGGGCGGAGCCCCTGCGATCAAAGGCGTCCGATAACCTCGCCGCGCTGCCACACCCGCCGCGCGATCTCGAGCGCGACGATGTCGGCGGCGACGCAGGCGAGACCCAGTCCGACGAGCGCCCAGCCGCCCGCGACGCGCGAGGCGACTAGGCCCAGCAGGCCGAAGAGTGCCGCGGAGAGCCCGATCATGAGCCCGGAGATCTGCTGGCCGGCACGCGTCGTTTTCACGATCGCCGCGATGATCATCACCCAGCTTCCCGCCGTGACGAGATACAGGAATGCCACCACCAGGATCGCGTACAGGATCTCGATCGGCACGGCGTGCTGCATGAGGGCCGTGCCGTACATGAACGAGCCGAGCACGTAGTACACCGCAAGGCTGCTCGTGCAGATCACCATGACCGGCCCGACCATGCCGAGCAGCTTTCCGACGACGATGTCCATGTCGCCCACGGGCGCGGCGAGCAGCGGGACGAGGGTGCCGTTCTCCTTTTCCTGAGTGAACGTGGACGAGATCAGCGCGACGCCCGACAGCGCGGGAATGAGGGCGCTCTGGAAGGCGAGCAGAAGTACCGCCAGGTCCGCGCCACCCCCGAGCGTCGAAGCACGATTCGTGAGCACGAAGAAGATGGGCAGGATCGCGAAGATCCCGGTCCGCAGGATCGCTCCGCGGTCGCCGAAGATCTCCCAGCGGATCTCGCGCCAGGCGATGAGCGCTGCCTTACCCACTCGTTTCGCCAGCTTCAGCGACGATCGCAAAGTACGCATCCTCGAGCGAGCGCTCCTCGCGCGCGAGCGTGATGACGCGCAGTCCCTCATCGAGCAACGCGCGCAGCACCACCGGATTCGTGGTGCTCGGCTCGTCGGCGTCGAAACGGAGCGCGGCGTAACCGTTCTCGGCCGCCCTGGGCTCGGCCGTCACGCCGGCGCGCGCGAGCGCCCCGAGCGCTGTGTCCACGTCGCCGGTGAACGACACGACGAACCGCGGGTGCGCGTCCGCGCGAAGGTCGCCGGTGAGTCCTTCACGGGCGACGCGACCTCGATAGAGGACGACGACGCGGTCCGCGATGCGCTGCGCCTCGTCGAGATCGTGCGTGCACAGGAGGATCGCGCGGTGGCGAGCGCGCAACGACACGATGAACGAGCGCAGCGAGCGCGCGGTCTCCGGATCGAGCGCGGTGGCCGGTTCGTCGAGCAGGAGGACGGGCGGGTCGTGCACCAGGCCGCGCGCGATCGCGACCTTCTGCTTCATCCCGCGCGAGAACGCGCCGAGACGGACGTCGAGGCGGTCGGAGAGGCCGAGCAGCTTCGCGAGCTCCTCGGTGCGTCGCTCGGCGTCGGCGACGTCGTACAGGTGGCAGAAGAACGCGAGGTACGCGCGAAGCGTCATGCGCTCGTACAGTGAGGGCTGGTCGGTGACCATTCCGCAGCGGCTGCGGATGCTGCCCGGATCGGCGCGCACCGAGATGCCATCCACGCGCACGTCGCCGTCGCTGGGCGCGAGGATGGCGGCGATGATGCGGCTCGCGGTGGTCTTGCCGGCGCCGTTCGGGCCGAGGAGCGCGACGATCTCGCCCGGCTCGACGCGGAACGAGACGTGGTCGAGCGCCACCGTCCGCCCGAAGGAGCGCGACACGTCGCGCACGTCGATCATCGAACGAGCATATGCGGCGATGCCCTAGCCTTCGGGAGATGGATCTCGTGCTGTCGTTGCATGGCCGTGTCGCTTTCACGCTCGTCCTTTATTACACGCTCGTGGGGCTCTGGGGCATCGCGCAGGGCATTCGCGACCGCGGCCCGAACGCGAACTACCGCGGCGCGATCGCGATCGCCGTGGTCGCCTCGGTCCTGCAGGGCGTGCTCGGCCTCTCGGTGTTGGTCTTCCGTGGCGCTCCCGCTGAGAGCGTGCACATCCTGTACGGCCTCGCGCTCGTCGTGGCAATGCCGCTGGCGGCGACGCTGGTGCGCGACCGCACTCCGCGCGGTCAGTCGATCGCGCTGGGTCTCGCCGCGCTGTTCACCGCCGGTCTCGCGATCCGCGGGATAACGACGGCCTAGCTGGGCATATCGTTGCCATGATGGACGACGCGCCCGAGATCGAGGGGACCCCGGACGTCTCCCGCGAGGCGCTGCAAGCGCTAACTGGTGACTTCCTTTATTTCAACGTCGCCGGGTCCGGCCCGACGTTCCCGGTCGCGCACCGCGCCGCCGACGCCTACCGCTCGTGGCTGTCGTCGGTCGGCATGTTCTCGCACGTCGGCTACGACGCGTACAACGCCGGTCTTGACGCGACGCGCGCGGACTTCGCCGCGGCGATCGGCGATCCGGGCGGCGCGACGCGCGTCGCGCTCACGCAGTCGGCGACCGATGGACTCAACACGCTCGTCGCGGGCCTGCGCCTGCGGCCGCGACTGCCGCGACGTGGCGGCGCGCTCATCGTCACGACGGCGGAGGAGCACGGGAGCGCGCTGCTGCCGGTGTTCGGACGCCGCGCGCGCGGCGATCGCGTGAAGGTCATTCCGCATCGGGACGACGCGAGCTTCCTCGACGAGGTGCGCGGCGCGTTCGCGAACGGAGCCGAGGCGCTCGTCATCTCTCTGGTCGGCTGCAAGAGCGGCAAGGTGCTCCCGGTCGCGGACGCGACGCGCATCGCGCACGACGCCGGCGGGACGGTGATCGTCGACTGCGCTCAGGCGCTCGGCCAATATCCCGTCGACGTACGCGCCCTCGGCGCCGACGCGTACGCGTTCCTCGGATACAAGTGGCTCCATGGACCGCTCGGCGTCGGCGCGTTCTGGGTGAAGGACCCGGGGCACTTCGAGAGCACGCGCTTCGGCTGGCGCTCGCAGAGCGCGATGGACCTCGAGGGCGGCGTGACGCTCAAACCGGAGGCGTCGCGCTTCGAGACCGGGACCGTCGACGCCGGAGCGTTCCAGGGCCTGCGGCAGGCCCTCGCGGTGCACCGCGGCCTGGGCGCCGCGGTTGGTCAGCGCATACGCGCGCTGCGCGCTCGGCTGCTCGAGCGGCTCGCGGAGCTTCCGTTCGACGTCCACTCGCGGCCGGACGACCCGACCGGCATCGTCGTAGCTGCGCCGCGGGGCGTGCCGGCGTTCGAAACGGTCGAACGGATGTGGCGCGAGCAGCGCATCGTCGTGAAGCACCTCTCGGAGCCGGGTCTCGAGGCGATCCGCCTGTCCTTCTGGGCGCTGCACCAGGAGAACGACATCGACCAGCTCGCCGACGCGTTCGCGCGCACGCTCGCGACCCCCGTCCGCTGAGCGAATAGACCCCTTCGGTATCGTTGCCGCCGTGGCCCCTCTCAGCGGACAAGTCGCCATCGTCACCGGCGCGGGCCGTGGGCTGGGTCGTGCCGTAGCGGAGACCCTCGCGGGACTCGGGGCGTCGGTCGTGGTCGCGTCCCGCAACGCGCCAGAGCTCGACGAGGTGGTGAAGACGATCAAGCGCGCCGGCGGCCACGCGCTCGCACAGACCGCCGACGTTGCCGACGAGCGTCAGGTCCAGGACCTCGGCCTCGCGACCGCGCGATGGGTCGGACCCGCATCGATCCTCGTGAACTGCGCCGGCATGGTCGACCCGATGGCGCCGCTGGCGCGATCCGATCCCGCGCTGTGGCTGCGCAACATCTCGATCAACGTCGGCGGTACGTATCTCCCGGTACGCGTGGTGCTACCGGGGATGCTCGACCGCGGCTTCGGACGCATCGTGAACATCTCCTCGGGCTCCGCGACGCGACCGAGCGCGGGTTGGACCGCGTACTCCGCGGCCAAAGCCGCGGTCGTGCAGATGACGCGAAGCCTGGCGCTCGAGATCGAGGGGACCGGCGTGACCGCGTGCGCGTTCAACCCCGGCGCGATGGACACGGAGATGCAGGAGCGCATCCGCCGCACTCCCTCGTCGGAGTTCCCGCGCGCAGACGAGTACCGTGCCGCCCAGAAAGAGGGGCGCCTCGTCGATCCGAAGGCGCCGGCCCGTTCGATCGCGTACCTGGCGCTGCCGAACACTCAGAAGAACGGAGAGGCGCTCCAGTACGACGACGAGGAGCTGCGCCGCGCGGTGGAGAGCGCCCTCCCTGGATAGGCGCTGATGCTCGCGGACGAACGGCGCGAAGAGCTCGTGCGTTTCGAGCGGACCTTCAACCTGGCGCGGGTCGGTGGTGCCGGGCTCGCGTTCTTCCTCGGCCCGTTCTTCCCGAACCTCGGAGCGTGGTCGCTCGCGCTCCTCGGCGTTGGACTGTTGATCGAGGCTGCCGCCATCGAGACCGCGCTGCGTCGCGTGCGTTCGCAGGATGCCCTCGAGCGACTCGCGCGCACCGTGTTCGCCTTCGACTGCGTCGTCGTTGCGTTCGGGATCTTCACGTTCGCGGCCGATCCGCGGTGGACCACGTACATCGTCGGCGTGCTCCTCATCATTGCCGGCGGTTTCCGCTTCGGCCCGCGCGGAGCGCTCGCCGGGGCGGGCGCGATGTCGCTCGCGACCGCTGCGGTCGCGTTGTTCCGCGCGAACACGTACGGTTACGCCCTCGAAGGGGAACGGGTCTTCTTCACCGTGACCGTGAACCTGCTCGCGGCGTTCCTCATGTCCGGGCTGTCCGTGAGCTCCGTGGACTACGCCGTCAGCGCGAGGCATTCCTGAAGCAGACCGCCGAAACAGAAGCGCTCCGTGCCGTGGATCAGATGAAGAGCGACTTCCTCGCGGCGATATCGCACGACTTCCGCAGCCCGCTCACCGTCGTGCGCGGCGCGGTGGAGCTTCTCCTCGGCGAGCGGCCCGGTGCGCTCACCGTCGGTCAGCGTGAGTTGGCCGAGAGCGCAGAGCGGAACGTGCTGCGTCTCGAGGAGTTCACGGAAGATCTGCTCGAGATGGCTCGACTCGAGCAGGGCGCGGTGGCGCTCGAGCCCGAGGAGCTGGATGTGCGCTCGCTCCTCAGCGAGATCGTCGCCGACCATCAGATCCTCGCCAAGCAGCGCCGCCAATGGTTCGCGCTCGACGCTCCGGCCGACACGATGAACGTCTCCGCGGACCGCAGCCGGCTGCGGCAGGCGCTGAGCAACCTCGTGGGCAACGCTATCAAGTACGCCCCGACGGGCACGCCGATCAACGTGCGCGCCGAACGGCAGAACGGCCTCTACCGCATCGCCGTGAGCGATCACGGCCCGGGCATCCCGCCGGAGGAGCGCGGGCACATGTTCGAGAAGTTCTTCCGCGGCCGTGGCGTCGGCTCGACACCCGGCGCGGGCCTCGGTCTCTCGATCGCGCGGTCACTCGTCGTGCTGCATGGAGGCACGCTCGACTACGAGGACACGCCCGGCGGCGGTTCGACGTTCGTCGTGCACCTGCCCGCGGAGAACGCATGAAGGTCCTCATCGTCGACGACGAGCCCGACGTCCGGTCGCTCGTGCGCAGCGCGCTTCAGTACGCGCGCGTCCCGCTCGAGGCGATCGAGGCCGCCGACGCTGAGGAGGCGCTTGCGGCCGTCGCGTCCGCGCAGCCGGACATCATGGTCCTCGACCTCGCGCTGCCCGCGCGCGACGGATTCTCGGTGCTCGAGGAGCTGCGGCGGACCAGCGACCTGCCCGTGATCGTGCTCACGGCGCGCGGCCTCGAGCACGACAAGATCCGTGGGCTCGAGCTCGGTGCCGACGACTACATGACCAAGCCGTTCAGTCCGCGCGAGCTCCTGGCACGCATCGAGACCGTGCTGCGCCGAACGACGAAGACCGCCGGCGAGGCGCGACCCGGCATCATCGAGACGGGCGACCTGCGCGTCGACATCGGCGGACGCCGCGTGTTCCTGAGCGGCGAGGAGGTGCGGCTCACGCGGACCGAGTTCGATCTCCTCGCGAAGCTCGCCACCCACCCCGGTGAAGCGCTGCCGCACGAGACGCTCCTCGAGAAGGTCTGGGGTCCGGAGTACCGCAGCGAGAACCACTACTTGAAGGTCTACATCGGGCGCCTGCGCGACAAGCTCGAGGACGACGCATCGCAGCCGCACCTGATCGTCAACGTGCGCGGTGTCGGCTACCGGCTGAACGTGCCCTGAGCCGATCTCGGAGCTAACGCTCGGCGGACTTCTCGCGGCCCGCCGGCCGGTAGTTCTTGCGCTTCTGGATCGCGGCCGAGATGAGCTTGCTCACGCCGGCCGGATCAGTCTGCGCGCGGCGCTCGAGCTCGGCCGGGCCGCGGCCGATGAGACCGCAGGTCGGGCAGTCGCCGCGCCCGTCCAGGCGGCCGTGGCAGTTCGAGCAGTGCACTTCGAACGCGGCCTGCGGCCGGAAGAGACCCAGCTCCTGGGCCTCGGCGATGAGCGCCTGCGCGTCTGCGGCCATTTTCGTCTCCTAACTAACCGGCGAGGACCACCGACTTCTTCTCGGTGTAACTCTCGATCGCCTCCATGCCGTGCTCCTTGCCGAAACCGGATTGCTTCGCGCCGCCGAACGGCAGCTGGTCGTACGCGACCTGGATGTCGTTCACCCAGGTGTATCCGGCGTCGAGCAGCTCCGCGGCCTTGCGCGCCTTCGCCATGTCCTTTGTGAAGATCGACGAGCCGAGGCCGTAGATCGACGAATTCGCTTTCGCGATCGCCTCGTCGATGTCCTTCACGATGAAGAGCGGTACCGCGGGCCCGAACACTTCCTCGGTGGCCATGCGTGAATCCTCGGGAACGTCCGTCAGCACGGTCGCGGGATAGAACCAGCCTTTCGCGAACTCGTCGCCATCGGGCCGTTTGCCGCCCGCGAGCACCTTCGCGCCGCGGTTCACGGCGTCCGCGACCTGCGCCTCCACCTCGGCACGCTGCTGCTCGGTGTGGAGCGGACCCATCTTCGTGTCGGCGGCGAACTGCTCGCCGATCTTCCACTCCTTCTGCGCGCGCTCGGTGAACTTGGTCATGAACTCCTCGGCGATCTTCTCGAACAGGAAGATGCGCTTCACGGCGAGGCACGCCTGTCCCGCGTTGAAAAAGCGGCCGATCGCCGCGGCCGCGGTCGCGCGCCGGATGTCGGCGTCGTCGGCGACGATGAGCGCGTCGCTGCCGCCGAGCTCGAGCGTCACGCGCGTCACGTTCTTCGCGGCGAGCTGCATGATCCGCTTGCCCGTCGCCGTCTGTCCAGTGAACGCGATCTTGTTGATCTTGGGGTGGCTCACCAGCGCGTCGCCGATCTCGCTGCCGGAGCCGTGCACGATGTTGATGACCCCAGGCGGAAAGCCGGCGGAGTTGATCGCCTCGATCGCGCGCTGCGTCGCGAGCGGCGTCGTCGATGCGGGCTTGAGCACGATCGTGCAGCCCGTCGCGAGCGCCGGGCACAGCTTGTTCGCGAAGAGCGTCAGCGGAAAGTTCCACGGCGTGATCGCGACGACGACGCCGACCGGACGACGGATGGTGATGCCGAACTTCGACGGATCGTCGAGCGGGATGTAGTCGCCGCGGATCTTGTCCGCGAGCCCTGCGAAGTATTCGAGGTTCTCGGCCACGCGCTGCGCCTCGATCTTCGCGTGCGCGAGGGGCTTGCCCTGCTCCATCGCGAGGAGCTTCGCGACCTCGTCGACGACCTCGTGCATCTTCCGCGCGGCCTCGAGCATGAGCTTCGCGCGCTTGCTGCCGGGCGTCGCCGCCCAGCCCGGGAAGGCCTTGCGCGCCGCGTCGACGGCGGCATCGACTTCGGCCTGCGTGCCGCGCGGGATCTGACCGACCACCTCGCCGTTCGCGGGGTTGCGGACCTCGATCGTCTTCCCGCCCTGGGCGTCTACGAGGTCTCCACCGATGAGCATCTTGGCCATTGTTCAGGACCTCCCCGTGATCAAGAAGGAGATTAAGGTATGACGCGCATCACAGCAGGGGAGGTCCGCGCATGGCCGTGCGACTCGAGAAGCAGGACGCGATCGGACTCATCGTCCTCGACCGACCCCCGGCCAACTCCTACGACCGTGCGTTCATGGAGGAGCTCGACGCGGCTATCGAGGACGCGCGGAAGGACGACGGCGTCAAGGCGATCATCGTGCGTAGCGCATCGGAGAAGTTCTTCTCCGCCGGCGCCGACGTCTCGGTGTTCGCGAAGAGTGACCTCGACACGCAGAACGCCTTCGTCGTGTGCGCGAACGAGGCGATGAGCAAGTTCGAGAGCACGCCGAAAGTCGTCATCGCCGCGATCAACGG
>JALYLT010000076.1 GCA_030774095.1 Chloroflexota bacterium | reverse complement strand
TCATCGCCGGCGCAGCAGCGAAAGGCCCTCACCGGTCGCGATCTCGTCGAAGCCGAGTGCCTTCACGGCCTGCACCTCGGCGAGATGTGTCGCGACATCGCGGTTCACGCTGGGGACCGCGTAGTCGAGGATGACGTACTGGGCATCGCAGACATCGAGGCCCACGAGGTTGTAGTTGAACCGCCGCTCCGGGATCTGGGTGGTGAGGAAATCGCGCGAGGATACCGCCGCATCCGGTGGGATCGCCCGCACCGCAGCAAGGAACGGCTCGTAGCGCGGCTCGCGCGCCAGGATCGGCTGCCCCGACGGCACGCGGTCCGGCTCGCCGCGCAGGATTGCGTCCGCGAAGTTGATCGAGAACGGCAGGCCGCCGAAGGTGAACGCGAAGAAGAGCGTGCTCACGACGACGCCGCGCGTCACGCGCCGGCGCCAGCGCTCGCTGAGTCCGGCGACACCGAGGATCGACGCGCCAAGGGCGAGCGGGATCAGCGGCGCGCCGTATTGGTTGTGGAGCGTGTGAAAGCCCCCGTAGTCGGACAGCATGAGATACCCGAGCGTCGGCAGTGACGTCACGAGAGCCCACCTCGATCGCAGCGCGAGGCCCAGCCCCGGCCCGAAGAGGCTCAGGACGAAGACCACCTTCGAGCCCACCTCGCCCTTTCCCAGGACAGAGAGGGCGCGTAGGGGTTCGAGCAACAGCGTCCGCGCGATCTCGCCCTCATCGCGCCCGAGACTCGCGTAGCGGCCGAGGTATTGATACGGAGCTCCTGCCGCGAACGCAGGAATGATGATCTTCAGCGTCACGACGAAAGCGACGACGCTTCCGACGATCACGACCGCGCTTGGCCACCAGCGGCGCTGGAATGCGAGAGCGACGCCAAAACCGACGCCGATGACCGCGACCTCTTCCTTGGCGAGCAGCGCGGCGAGGAGACACAGGATCATCGGAAGGGTCCGGCGTGTCGCGAGGAAGTACAACGCGAAGCCGAGCGGCGCGACCGCGAGTGTGATCTCGTGGAAGTCGAACAGAGCGATGAACGAGAGAGGCGCGCTCAGGAGATACGCCGCGACCCAGACCAGACGCTGCTCGCTCGTTGGGAGGAAGCGGCGCGCGAGCAGATAGATCGGCCACACGCCGAGCGCTAGCGCGATCGTCTGGACGACGATCAACGTTTCGGGGTGCGGAGCGAGCCCGTACAACGGCAGGATCAGCAGCAGCGCGGGCGAGAAGTGGTCGCCGAAGAACGAGTGCGGTGCGCAGCGCGCGAGGCTGAGCGTCGACTCCATGAAGCGACCATGCAGAGTGTTCCAGAGGACCTGGTCGAACACCGCGAGGTCCGATGCGGTCGAGTGGAACGTCCAGTGCCGAAGCAGCGCCAGCGCGCCAAGCAGGATCGTCATGACCCCCGTCGCGGCGAGCGTGATCCGGCCCTCGTAGCGCGCGAGGAAGTCCGAGCGCCGCCCCGCCACCACGACCGAAAACGCTATCTGAACTGGAGCCCTGGCGACGTATCCCGGCTAGAGGCTCCGAACGCTAGCTGGACCTAGCCCGCCGGGTTCGCGACCCCTTCGAAGAAGGCGATCTGCGCGGTCGAGTTCGCCTGGCGGATCGGACGCAGCGGCTTGTACTCGGGAGAGTCGTACCACTCAAGCGCGCGCGCGAGCGATGGGAACTCCAGGATCACCGTGCGCGGCCCGGGCCATTCGCCTTCGCGGACCTCCGCCTTGCCGCCGCGCACGAGATAACGTCCGCCGTACTTCGCGATCGTCGCCGGCACGTGCTTCGAATACTCCGCGTAGCCCTCGACGTCCGTCACGTCGACGATCGCGATCACGTATCCCGCCACAGGTACCTCCTCAGGGTCGCCGAAGTGCTGGCGCCTGGATCATCACCATGATGCCGACCGCGATCGCGAAGAACATCGCGATCGACGACGCGATGATGATCGCGCGCTGGCTGACCGGCGGCCTGCCGCGGCCTGTCGAGCGCTGTCCGGCGTTGTCGTGCCACGGAATGAACGCGAGCCAGCTGACACCGATGTAGGCGGCCCCAAGGACGGCCAGCCACACGGCCATCCCGAGCAGCCGCGCACCCAGCCGCTCTCCCCCCACGAGCCAGAGCGCATGCTGGTCGATGAAGGTCACCGCGCCGCCGACGATCGGCAGGTTCATGAGCCAAGCCCATACGGCCTCGCCGTCGAAGCGCAGCCGATCGAAGGGGCGGATGCGCGCGATGACGCCGACCGCGAACGCGAGGATCGCCACGACGCGCCAGGCGACGAGCGTGAGCACGCGGTCGCGGCGGCGGTCACGCCACCCCTTCTCACCGTGCTCCGGGAAGAACCGCGAGCGCGGCCGGTCGCCAGGCGATTCGAGCTCCTGCGCGACACGCGACCAGAACTCCTCGCGGTTGGCGAAGTAGCCCCCATGGTCGAGGATGACGTTCATCCAGTTCGTGACCCCGATGTCCTCGTCCGGCGGGCGGATATGGGGCGGCGTCCGCAGCTCGCCTCCCGACACGGGGTCATACGCGGACCAGACGTTGATCCAATGGACGCCTGTCGGGAGCGGCTCGCGCAAACGGCAGGTGCGCGCGGGGACCAGGCGTCGATCCCACGCGTTGTTGAGTGCGGACCCGAACGTGACGAACGTCTTCACGCGGGCGAGATCGTCCGGCAGGAGGGCGCCGGACGAGAGCGCGTCATACGCGACCACCGTGCCCTGGGAGTGCGCGATCACGGCGATGCGCTCGCATTGGCGCTCATCGACGAGGAAGTGGATGGCCGCCGCCACGCTGCCGCGGATGTGCACGGCCTGGATGTCGTCCCACATGAACGTGTAGAAGTCGCCGATCTGGTCCTGGACGAAGTTCCGGAGTCCCATGACCGCCTGCTCGACCGGTCCCGGGATCTGGGCGAGGACGTAAAGGCCGAGGATGAGCGGGATCGACAGGATCGCCGCAGAGACGTAGCCGATGAAGAGGAGGAGGGACGAAACGACTTCGATGATCGCCTTCGGCGACCCGGGCAGCTTTTGGAACGACGCGACGACGACCTCGGCGAGACGCAGGCATCGCACGACCGCGGACTTCAGCCCCCACCACGTCATCTCGTCGAGGTTCGGCGCGCTGAGTCGCGCGGCCCACCACGCTTCGGCGAGGATCCAGGTCTGCGCGGGATGGCCCTCCACAGCACCAAGGTCGAGCGTGAAACGCGCCGGCCGCTCCGCGACCTCGCCGTAGGTCAGGTCCGAGGATGTGACGCACAGGTCGAGCTCGCGGCGCTTGTGCCACTCCTGCAGCCAGTGGAGGAGCGGACCGCCGAACTCGCGGACCGTGTAGCTCTCCGACTGCTGGCCGATGCCGTGGACGAAGACGACGCCGACGCGCGTCGCGCCGGCCGTCTGTGCGATGAGGTGCTGCTCGACCTCTTGCCGTTGCTCCTGCATCACGCGACCCGCACGCCCCGTTGATACACCGCCCAGACGCGCCATAGCGCCCTCGGATCGGACAGGGGGTCGCCGTGCACGAGCACGAGGTCGGCGGACTGGCCCTCGTCGAGATGGCCGGCGTGCTCGACGCCGTACAGGGCTCCGCCGTTCCGCGTCGCGGACGCGAGCGCCTCGTAGGGCTCGAGTCCCGCGTCGACGAGGAGCTCGACCTCCCAGGCGAGATGACCGGCGCGCACCGAGCCGCCGCCGAAGTCGGAACCGGTCGCGATGGTCACGCCGGCGCGCTTCGCCGCCGCGACCGATGCGTACGCGCCCTCCTTTCGCGTCGCGATGCGCTGCCGTCCCTCCGCCGCCGTGAAGCGGTCGATCGTGGTCGTGCGCGCGAACGTCTCCCAGGACGCGAAGACGGACAGCGTCGACACGAGCGTCACGCCGCTTCGCTTCATCGTGCGGCAGATGTCGTCATCGAGCTCCATGCCGTGCTCGATCGAGTCGACGCCGGCCTCCGCCGCGACGCGCGCCCCAGCGAGGTAGCCGGAGTGCGCCGCCACGCGCGCCCCGCGCTTATGCACCGCTTGGACCATCGCGCGCACGTCCTCAACGCCGAACGGCGCGTCCTTCACGCCGCCGGGCGCATCCATGTAGAGCTTCACGAGATCCGCGCCGAGGTCGAGCTGCGTCATCGCCGCGGCGACGAGCTCCGCGCCATCGACGCTCACGTCCATGAAGTCATAGCCCTTGGCGGCGATCCAGGTGCCCGCGACGCGGATGTAGGGCGCGCCCGCTTTGCCCTTAAGCTCGTCGCGCGCGGCGATCGAGACGGGAGCGCCGTCCTTCACGGGCGCTCCGACATCACGCGCCCACAGGATGCCTGCGTGGGCGAGACGCCTCGCGTTGTCTCGCGCCACCTGCCGCAGCACCGGCCCAGGGTCGTCGGCTCGGGCGATCCAGTGGCTGCCGCCCTGCATCGTCAGATGACTGTGGCAGTCGACCATCGCTGGGACGATCGTCGCGCCGCCGGCGTCGACGACCTCGGCGCCGGTCGTGTCCGCCGAATCGTTCGGGCGTATCCACGCGATCTGCCCGCCCTCGATGGCCAGGCTGACGCCGGTGCGAAGCGAGCCCGACGTACCGTCGGCGAGCGCCGCGTCTTGGAGGACGACACGTGTCATGGCCGGGCGATGGTATGCGTCGGGTCGTCAGTTCGGCTGCGGTCGGAAACGATTCCACGCGTAAACGATCGCGGCTGCAGCGAATACCAATGCCACGCCGATCGCAAACCCCAGACCGAGGGCTTCGGTCACATTTGGAACGGTGAGGACAAGGCCGCCAAAAACGAGGCTCAGCAGGTTCGGGCGCCGCAAAGAGGGCGGGCGCCCGGTCAGCCACGACATCAGCAGCACGACCCCCACGCCGATGAGCGCTCCGTAGACGAGCGACTCTGGCCTCACGGCGAGGCCTCAGGATGCCCATTGGCGTGCGGTCGGAGGCGCTTCCAGGCATACGCGATCGCATACGCCGCGACCACAAGCAGGACTCCCGTCCATCGGCCCAGACCGAAAGCGTCCGTCGTGTATGGGACGGCGAAGGCGACCAACCACCACCCGAGTGCCGACACGCTCAGGTGCCGAGACTGCGGACGCCGTAGATCCCGTCTCACGCTGGTGTTCTACTCCGCTTCGCGTCGGGCCTCAAGCGGTCCAGTCCAAGACGACCTTGCCGCACTGACCGGAGCGCACGACCTCGAACGCCTGCGCGAATTCCTTCGCCGCAAAGCGATGTGTGATCACTGCCGTGATATCGAGCCCGCTCTGCAGCATCGTGCCCATGCGGTACCACGTCTCGAACATCTCGCGTCCGTAGATGCCCTTCAGCGTGAGCCCGCGGAAGATCACCTGGTCCCACGCGATCGGAATCTCCTGATTCGGGATCCCAAGGAGCGCGACGCGCCCGCCGTTATTCATGAACGCGAGCATGCCGCGCAGTGCGTCGGGGCTACCAGACATCTCGAGGCCCACGTCGAACCCCTCGAGCATGCCGAGCTCCTTCATGACCGCGTCGAACGTCGTCGTCGTGTAGTCCACGGCTAACGTCGCGCCGAGACGCCGCGCGAGCGCGAGCCGGTACTGGTTGCGATCGGTGACGACGACGTACCGCGCGCCGACGAACTGGCAGACTGCGGCGGCCATGACGCCGATCGGGCCGGCGCCGGTGATCAGCACATCCTCGCCCGCGAGCTCGAACGACAAGGCGCTGTGCACCGCGTTCCCGAGGGGGTCGAGGCACGCGCCGATCTCGTCGGGCATCCCCGGTGGCAGGACGTACGCGTTCGCCGCGGGCACGGCGATGTACTCCGCGAACGCACCGGGACGCTGCACGCCGATCCCGACGGCGTTGCGACACAGGTGACGGCGGCCGGCGCGGCAGTTCCGGCAGTGACCGCACGTGACATGGCCCTCGACCGCGACACGCTGGCCCGCCTCGAACCCGCTCACCTCACTGCCGATCTCCGCAACAGAGCCCTCGAACTCGTGACCGATGACCAGCGGCACCTTGATCGTCTTCTGCGCCCACGGATCCCAGTTGAAGATGTGGAGGTCCGTGCCGCAGATCGACGTGTAATGGACACGCACCAGCAGATCGTTGGGACCGATCGCCGGCTTCGCAACGTCCTCGAGCCAGATCCCCGGCTCGGCGCGGCTCTTCACGAGCGCGCGCATCAGCGGCACTAAATGACTCCGAGGGCGCGACCGACCTTCGCGAACGCGGCCACCGCTCGATCGACGTGCTCGAAGGTGTGCGCCGCCGAGAGCTGCACGCGGATGCGCGCCTGATCGCGCGGCACGACTGGGAACGAGAACGCGATGACGTAGATGCCCTCGGCGAGCAGACCGTCGGCCACGGCGCTTGCGAGCTTCGCGTCGCCGAGCATCACGGGAACGATCGGATGCTCGCCCGGAACGAGCTTGAAGCCATTCGCGGTCATCCCCGTGCGAAAGCGCGCCGCGTTCGCGAACAGCCGCTCGCGAAGCTCGCCGGCCGATTCGATGAGATCGAGCACCGCGATGGAGGTGGCGGCGATCACTGGCGCGAGCGTGTTCGAGAAGAGATACGGCCGGCTGCGCTGGCGCAGCAGCTCGACGATCTCCCGGCGTCCGCTGGTGTAGCCACCGGAGGCTCCACCCAGCGCCTTGCCGAGCGTGCCAGTGAGCACGTCGACGCGCCCGACGACGCCGCGCGCTTCGTGCGAGCCCCGGCCGTGCGCGCCCATGAACCCCACCGCATGCGAGTCGTCGACCATCACCAGGGCCTTGTGCTTCTCGGCGATATCGCAGATCGCGCCAAGGTCCGCGACGATCCCATCCATCGAGAACACCCCGTCGGTCGCGACGAGCTTGAAGCGGCAGGACGCCGCGTCCGTGAGCTGCCGGTCGAGATCGGCCATGTCGTTGTTCGCGTAGCGGAAGCGCTTGGCCTTCGACAGACGGACGCCGTCGATGATGCTCGCGTGATTCAGCGCATCGCTGATCACCGCATCCTCTTCGCCCAGCAGCGTCTCGAACAGACCGCCGTTCGCGTCGAAGCACGAGCCATACAGGATCGTGTCCTCTGTGCCGAGGAAGCGCGTGAGCCGGTCCTCGAGCTCTTTGTGGATGTCCTGCGTGCCGCAGATGAAGCGAACCGACGACATGCCGTAGCCCCATCGATCGAGCGCGGCATGCGCGGCGCTGAGGACCTTGGGATCGTCGGACAATCCCAGGTAGTTGTTCGCGCAGAAGTTGATGACCTCGAGATCCGGCCGGACCGCGATCTCCGCGCCCTGCGGCGAGCTGATGACGCGTTCCTTCTTGTAGAGACCGCTCTCGCGGATCGAGGCGATCTGCTCGCGGAGCGAATCGAGGAAGCGCTGATCCATGGCCGCCAGCATCATGGCACGCCACGATTATTTGAGGTCGAGCACCTTCTTGATCGCGATGATGAGCTCGATCGGGCCGAACGGCTTCATCAGGTAATCAGAGGCGCCCACCGCGCGGCCCTCGGCCAGGTCCGCCGCCTTGTCGCGCGCGCTGAGCATGACGACGGGGACGTCCCGCGTTGACGCGTCGCCCTTGAGCGTGCGGCACACATCGAAACCATCGGACTTGAAACCCTCGAATGTCACATCGAGCAGCACCAGGTCGGGTTTCGCCGTCTTCACCAGCTCCGCCACGGCGCCGGGATCTCCGGTCTCGACGACGCGCCAACCCTGACTTGACAGCGTGATCCGGACGAGTTCACGCATGTGGTTGGAGTCGTCGGCGACCAGAACTGTGAGCACCCTCGGCCGGACGATAACAGTGCGGCCAAGCGAGCCGTGTTACGCCCGCGCTGAAGCTGTCCGCGCTCGCCCGGCGGTATGACACCGCACACGTCCCGATCGCGATCAAGCCCGGCGGATACGAAACGGTCGTCCGCGACCTCACCGCCGCGCTTGGACGCGCGGACATGCGCGTCCGCCGCAGCAGGCTCCGTGGCCGCTCGCGCTCCCCGGTCGCATCCTCGCTCTCGTTGGGGGTGCCGGCGTGCGCGCGCTCGTTCCAGAGGACCTCGTGCAGCTCCGCGGACGAGGTTTCGTCATCACGATCCATCCGATGGATCTCGGTCTCACCGGGAAGGCAAAGGCCATCGCGCACGCCCGCGCGGCCCTCGTACGGGGCTCTCGTTCACCGAGGCCTACCAGACCTGGACGAAGGAGTCGCAAGAGATCGAGGACGCGCTCATGCGCGCCGATAAGGGCGCGGTGTCGGTCGAGACGATCGCGCGACAGCTCGCGACCATCGAGCTGTCATTCGAAGAATGGGAGATCCTCTATCGGATCTTGTTGCAGGTGCGGCCGCGCCGCAGCCCGATCGGCACGGACGCAGTGGGGCATGAAGGCAACGGGAGGCCCGCGCTCCGCAGAGAGATCGAAGCGGCGATCGCAGCCCTCAGGGCGTAGCGACCGCCGCTCCGCGTCGCGAGCTCTAGCTGGATCCCTTGTCGACGCGACCGCCGTGGATCTCGCCACGCCATGCGCCGGTCGGCGCGCCGCGCGACTCGATGAATTTCTTGAACCGCTCGAGGTCGCCGCTCACACGGCGCTCCATAAAACCGAGCGCGTCCCCCACCTTCTCGGTCGGGTCGCGTGGCTCATACGTGAGCTCGAGCGTGACCTTCGTCTGACCATCGCCGGCGGGTTGGAAGATGACGGAGCCGGCATTCATCGCGCCCGTGACGCTGCGCCAGGCGACGTGCTGGTCGGGCACCTGATCGGTGATCTCGGCCTCCCACTCCTCGTCCTTGCCCGCGATCTCAGCGCGCCAGCGGAGACGCTTCTCGTCGAGCTGGACAACTTCCTTGACGGCTTCCATGAACTCGGGGAACGACTCGAACTGTGTCCACTGGTCGTACGCGACGCTGACCGCGACATTGACAACGATGTCTTTCTGGATATGTGCCATGTCTGTCTCCTTCTTATCTATGCGCTCTTGATGAGCTCGGCGACGGGACCCCGCCAGGTCTCCAGGAAGTCGTGCGCGTCGAGGACATCGTCCTTTGTGAAGGCAGGCGCCTTTTCGTCTTCGCGCTCGACTATCGCGACGCTTGACTCGCCGCACACTGTGCATGCGAGCTTCACGACGAGAGCCTGC
>JALYLT010000075.1 GCA_030774095.1 Chloroflexota bacterium | reverse complement strand
TCCGCCGTGCCGAGCGTCTCGCCCGCCGCGTCGAGGCGGTAGTTGTTCGAAGGCAGATCGACGAACGCGAACCAGCCTTTGCCGTCGGTCTTCGCCGAGCGGACGATCGCGCCGCTCGACACCGAGAACAGAAGCACCTGCGTCTGCGCGAGCACGACGCCGTCGCTGTTCCGCGCGATGCCGCGGAGATGACCGGTGGTCGGCTGCGTCTTCCACGTCATCGGCGGCACGTTCGCCGTCGAGGCGAAGATCGCCGGCGTGAGCGGGTCGTATGAGGACACCTGCGTGAGCGCGCGCTCGAGCTCCGCGCGGCTCGCGGCGCCGCTGCGCGTGCCGGCGTCGGTCATCGCGTCGGGCGTGCGGTACGAATATCCGACCCAGCCCGCGCCGTAATTACCGGCGCTCGACACCGCCACCGCGGTGCGCACCTGACGCACGGTCGCGGCGATGTCGTTCAGATAGGGAGCCGAACCGATGGCCGCCTGGCGTCCGTATTGCGCATCCTTCGCGAAGTCACTCCACTCCTGATACATGCGCCGCTGATCGCTCGGGGTCGTCTGGTCGCGCTTGTAGTTCATCGGGATGTTGAGATCGAGGATGCCTTCGCGCATCCACCCGTCCCAGTCCTGCAGCTGCTCGTAGTACGCGCGCGTGTTCTGCCAGCCACCCTGCGTCTGCGGCCCGTTGCCGTAGGTGATCGTGTCCGCGCTCACGCGCACGCTCGGCCGGATCGCGAAGCTCTCGATGTAGACCTTTCGCACGATGCCGGTGATCTGATCGCGCCGCCACTGCGCCCACTGGGGATCCGCCGCCGCTGGCCGATCTGTGCGCCCGGTCGCCTGCTGGAAGCGCGCGACCGCGACGGGGTTGTAGCCCCACGTCGGCTGCCCGACCTGGCTGTTGCCGTCGGGATATCGGATGCGGTCGAGGTTGACGCCGTCGACCGCGTAGTTCGCGACGATGCTCGTCGCGGTGTCGACGATCCACTGCGCCGCGTCGGGGTGGCCGGGATCCACGAGCCAGTCCGTCCCCGACTGCATCACGCCGTCATCGCGTGACATGAGCCAGTTCGCGTAGCCGGTGGTAGACGGGCCGTGGAGGTTGAACGCGTGCGCGGGCGACGCCGGCGCGCTGCCGTTCCGCCAGAGCGCCGTCGCGATGACCCACGCATGGACCTCGATGCCCTGCGCGTGCGCCTTATCGATGAGCGTCTGCAAAGGATCGAACGGGAACGGCGCGAGGCCCGCTTGGTCGGTGCGTGGGACCGATGCGCGGTTGCAGAAGCAGTCGCCGCGTCGAACGGCCTGCACGACGATCGCATTGAGGTGTGCGGCCTTGGTGCCCGCGACGATCGCATCGATCCGTGGCGCATCGAAGAGGTCGTCGCCGAAGGCGTCGACCCAGTACGCGCGGAACTGGCCCCCCGGTGGCGTTGAAGAGTCGAACTCCGCGGAATTCGCCTGCTGCGGGAGCCAGACAAGCGCCAATACGGCCACGAGCGCCAGGCCAACCTTCCTCACTACCTCAGTAACGATGAGGCAACGACGTGTGTCGCGGGCAGGTGATATTTGTCCTTTCTCTTCTCACGCCCTGACACAAGCGGCCGAGCGAGCCACGTCCCTAGACTCGCGCGATGCCCCGACCGTTCCGCTTCGCGGTCACCGCCCGCTTCGCCGGCAGCGGTACGAAATGGCGCGATGTCGCGCGCCGCGCGGAGGATCTCGGCTATGACGTGCTCCTCGTGACCGATCACATGGGTCCGCAGCTGGCACCCATACCAGCGCTCATGGCCGCGGCCGATGCGACGACCCGTCTGCGCGTCGGCAGCTTCGTGTTCGCGAACGACTACCGCAATCCGGTGATGCTGGCCAAGGAAGTCGCGACGATCGACGTGCTCTCCGGTGGCCGCGTCGAGGTGGGCATCGGGGCGGGATGGAACACGGGCGACTATCGCGAGCTCGGCATCCGGTACGACGCGCCCGCGGTCCGCGTGAGCCGGCTCGAAGAGTCCGTCGTCCTGCTGAAGCGTCTGCTGAGCGAGGAGCACGTCGATCACACCGGCGAGCACTACACGGTGCGTGGCGCGAAGGTCCTGCCTCGGCCGCTGCAACGGCCGCATCCACCGCTGATGATCGGCGGCGGCGGCCCGCGCGTTCTCCGCCTCGCCGCGCGCCAGGCGGACATCGTCACGTTCGCTCCACAGGTCAATGCCAGCGGACGCCCGCGCCTCGACGCGATCACGGAGCAGGCGCTCACCGAGCGCGTGATGCGCTTTCGCGCGGCCGCGGGCGAGCGTGTCGAACGCGTCGAGCTCAACGTGTTCGTCTTTGACGCCGCGGTCACCGATCGCGCCCGGTCGCTCATGGCCGCCGTGAGCGGATATCTGCGCCGCGCGGCGAACGGCCTCATACGCAGCCCGTTCGTGCTGTACGGCTCGCGCGCTTCGCTGCGCGAGCTCCTCTTGGAGCGCCGCGAGCGGCTCGGCCTGAGCTACATCTCGGTGCCGGGCAATGCGATGCGCGAGTTCGCGCCGATCGTCGCGGAGCTGCGCGGGACCTAGGGGGTCTTCGTCGGGGCCGGCGTCGTTGGGACCGGCGTGTTCGTCCTGGGCGCGGTCGGAGCCGCGGTCGTCGGTGCGGCGGTCGGAGCCGCCGTGGTCGGCGCCGCACTCGGGGTGGGGCTGGGCGTCGGACTCGGAGTCGCGCTCGGTGCCTCCGTCGTGGGAGCAGCCGTGCGGATCTGGACCGTGAGGCTCGGGGAGGCGGAGGCGGACGGACTGGGCGACGGCGCGGGCGAGGATGACGCGCCCGCGAAGCGGGATAGGCCGCCGCCCAGCAGCACGCCGATGAGTAGAAGCGTGAGGAGACCGCCGGCAACGGCGGCCAGGATCAGGTCGATCCAGCGCGGCCCGCGCCGGGGCGGGGGAACGATCTTTGTCGTATCCGACATGGGCCGTTCGAACCGCAGGTTGCGTGCCGAGCAGACGTACGCTCAGATCGCATGAGACTGCTGCTGGCGGCGACCCTGATTTCGACTGTTGCTTGCGGCGGAGCGTCGCCCTTCAGTGGGATCGAGTGCGGGACCGCGGACGAGCGCCTGGAATCGTCATACGACGCCAGCGGTCGCGACTGCGTCTGGAACGCATATGAGAGTGGACGCGCGGCACGCTGGACCCTGCGCAACTACACGATCGAAGGCGATCCCATCCCAATGACGCTCTTGTTCCAGCCTGCAGGCGGGATCGGGCTCGTCGTCACGCGCGACACCAGCGCCGACAAGTTCGGGGGCGTTGGGAACCAGCGGGTATTCACGTACCGATGCGGCACGATGACGAAGGTGCCGCATCGCGACGACATCTCCCGCTACAGCTTCCTACTCACAAACTGCACCGGAGATGGACCCTCCACATCGCTCCTGTAGCCGTGGCTCTGGTCAGGCTGTCCGCCCAATGAGCGGCCCAGTGTCTTTGGCCACGGTCGCCCGCCGCACGCGGAGGAACTTCTTGATGCCGATGCGCTTCACGATGGGCCGCATGAACGCGTCGAAGGCGGGCAGCGCATCCGCCGTATCGATGAGCTCGGGCCTGTTGATCTCGATGTCGGCACCGCCCCAACGAACGACGCCCCCACCGGCTGCACGGAGATTGCGGCACCAGTCCGTTCCCTCGCCCCACGGCAGCGGCAGCACGAAGCCGTCGGGCGTCGGGCGGATCGCGATCGGCGTGGAATACAGCTTGCCGGAGCGCCGGCCGCGGTGCCGTACGACGGCCCAGATCGGGATGAGTCCGGTCTCCGCCACGCGAAGGGCGATCGGTCCCGTGGCGTGCGTGATCCGGACGATCAGGCTCTTGTCCATGAATGCGCCTCCAAGATTTGCTCCCGCTGCTATGATTCAATCATCTGATTGATTAAACGTCAAGTGACAACTGCTGCGGAGCCTCGGAAGGAGGCGCTCGTCGCCGCGGCGTACCAGATCCTGGCTACGCGTGGCTTCGAGGGCCTCCGCACGCGTGAGGTCGCTGCGGCGGTCGGCGTCAATATCGCGACGCTCCATTACTACTTCCCACATAAGGAAGATCTGATCCGCGGCGTGGTGGCTCATGCGATGGGCCGCTTCCGCGGAACGCTCGGCGGCGCTGGCTCGTCCGAGGATCAGCTGCGCGCGCACTTCCGTGGCCTGCGCCGTCTCTCGCGCGAGGAGCCCGAGCTGTTCACCGTGATGGCGGAGCTCGCGATCCGCGGCGTACGTGACACCGCGCTACGAAAGATCGTCGGTGGCACCGACGACGCCTGGCGCGCGATGCTGCGAACGCTCTTGCGTCGCGCGCAGGATGAGGGCGCGGTCGCTGCGGGCCTGGACCCCGACGGCATGGCGGCGGTGATCGTCGCCACGCTCAAGGGAACGTTCATGCTCCCCGCGTCAGAGCCCGAGAACGTTGAGCGCACGTTCCGACAACTCGAGTCACTGGTGGGACTGCGTGCGACCCGGTCAAAAGGAACGCGGGTTCGCGCGAAGGCCTAAGGGACCTGCGCTGGTCCGCCGGCCCGCGCCCCGCACGCATCCGCGCCCGAATGCGTCCGAGGCGCTCCGCCGGCTCGTGAGCTACTTGCCGGGCATCACCATCACGGTCGCCGTGACGGCCGCACCGTCGGTGAAGCCGTCATTCGGCGTCACAGTGACGCTGACCGTGTCGTGCGGATTGCCCATGTGCGGAAGGGAGAGATCGAACTGGTCGCTGGTGGCCGTCGTCGTCACCGTGCGCCGGATCTCGCCGTCGACTCGCCACACATACGTGAGCGTGACCACGTCCAGGTCCGCGTCGCTTACCACGACGTCTGCGGTCAGAACCGCCTTGTGCGGAGGTTTGATCGGGGTCAGCGTCACCGATGCGGAGGGTGCGCTGTTGACCACCGTAACGCCGGCCGACGTCAGCGGGTCGCTGGTGGCGCTGCCATCGGTCGCGGTCACGCGCACCGCGATCTCATCACCGCGGTCGCCGTTGCCGCTGACGCCGAGATCGAGTGTGGCGCCCGTGGCTCCGACGATGTCAGTGCCGTTCTTCGTCCACTGATACGAATACGTGAGCGGATCGCCGTCTGGGTCCTGGGCCACGACGGTCGCGGTCAGGACGTCATCAGTGTCGGGTGATGTCGGTGCGATCGTGGCGGAGATCACGGCGGGCGGCGCGTTCAGCGGGATCACGGTCACTTCGCTAGTCAGGGAATTCGTCACGTAGAGACGGCTCGGGCCGAGCGTGGGCACGGCTACGCCGGTCGGCCTTCCGCCGACCACGATCGCCGACAGCCGCGTGAGCGTGCCCGGCGTCGAGAGCACTGTGACCGTTCCGCTGTTGAAGTCCGCGGAGTACAGGCGGCCGTGCGCGGCATCGAGCGCGAGCGCGAACGGGAAGCTGCCAACGTTAGCCAGGCCCGTCACGGCATTGGTCGCGCCGTCGATGACGACGATGCGTCCTGTCGACGCGTACCTCGGCACGTAGACGAGGTTCGCGGCGATGTCCACGGTGATGCCCAAGCGACCCTCGCCGAGTCCGATCGGGATCGGGGGCACCAGAGCCGTGTAGGTCGCCCCGTCGAGCACCGAAACCGCGCCCGCGAGGACCGCGATATAGATGCGGTCAGTGACCGGGTTCACCGCGACGCCCCACCAGTTCAAGCCCTGCGACACGGTCGTGATGAGCGCCAGCGTGTTCAGGTCGAATACAGCCATGCCGCCTAGGCCGAACGTCGCGTACAGGCGGTTTCGAACGGGGTCGACCGCCAGGCCGAGTCCGCCGGGCGTGAGGGTCGTGAGCACTGTGTTCGTATAGCCGTCGATCACGGACACGCCTCCGGTGGTGGCGTGAGCCGCGAAGACCCGATTTCGCTGTTCGTCGACGGCGATCTGCGTCGGCGTGCTCACGGTCGTGATGGCCGTGACGACCGTATCCGTGACGGTGTCGATGACCAAGAGGCTGCCGCCGCAGGCACAGTCGGCACCCACGTACGCGAGACCGGTGGTCTGATTGATCGCGACGGCGTGCGTGGCGGCGCCCACGGGAATGTTGGCGCTGGCTGGACTGCCGAGCAGAGCGCTGAATGCGAGCACCGCAGGCAGCGCCATCCCAAGCTTGCGCATCGATCCCCTCCGGAAATAGTGTTGATTAACCGAGGCTGAACATAACAGTATCCCCAGCATGGGCATTGCCCGTTACATAGGCACGAGCAGTGCCCGTTACATGGGCACGAATCAGACGAAACGCTCCGCCTTCCACTCGATGCCGAGCTCGCTCGGCGGGCCCATGTAGCCGAGCATCGCCGACGCGGCGACGACCGCTGGGCTCGCGAGATAGCCGAGACCGCCCACGCCCATGCGGTTCGCCCAGTTGCGGTTAAAGGATGTGATCGCGGTCTGCCCCTTCACGAGGGCGTCGGGGCCCTGGCCGAAGCAGGGGCCGCACCACGACTCGCGGATCTCTCCGCCGACCGAGCGGAACACGTTGGCGATCGACTCGCCGCCGAGGCGCTCATCCGTGCGCTCGATGTCCTTCTTCACGGCGCCCGACCCGGGGAAGATCACGAACCCCTTCGCCGCGCGCTTTGCGCCCTTGTCGCGCGCCGCGCGCAGGACGAGGGCGGCCTCGAGGAGATCGCCGTACCCGCCGTTCGTGCACGAGCCGATGAACGCCTTGTCGAACGCGATGTGCTCACGCGCGACCTCGTCCGCGGGAAACGCGTTACCAGGGCTGAACGGCTTGGCGATCAGGGGCACGACCTCGGATAGATCGAGGACCTCGTCGATCTCGTAGAGGGCATCGGCGCCAGGACCGAAGCGCGGGTAGGGAAGGTCGGTGAAGCCCTTCTCCCGATACCACGCGTAGGTGAAGTCGTCCGGCGCGAAGATCCCGTTCGTCGCCTCGCCCTCGGCCATCATGTTCGCGATCGTGTTGCGGTAGCTCATCGGCAGCTGCCTGTCGGCGTCGACGAACTCGACGCTCATGCCCTCCGCCTGCTTCGCGCCCCAGCGCGCGAGCAAAGCGAGAACGACATCCTTGCCGCTCACCCAAGGCTGCAGCCGTCCTTTGAATATGACGCGCCGCTGTCCCGCGACCGTGAAGTACACGTAGCCGGTCGCCCAACCGAAGCCGAGCGTCGTCGAGCCGACACCGTAGCCGAGCGCGCCGTACGCGCCGTACGCGCGGCTGTGCGAATCGGCGCCGGGAACGAGCGCGCCGGGGACGACGAGGCCCTGCTCCGGGAAATAGAAGTGGAAGATGCCGTCGCCCGGGGTCGCGTAATGCGGACGCACGATGCCGTGGAGATCGGCGAACTGCTTGCCGATCGCGGTCTGCTTGTCGTCGGCCTCGCGGTGGTTGAAGACGAAGTGGTCGTTCGCGACCGCGATCTGGCGTGGCCGGATCGTGTCGCCGCCGGTGATCTGGTTAAAGGTGTGGATCGAGAACGGCGCGGTGCCGTCCGACGCCGGGAGGAGGTCGGCGTACACGCGCAGCGTCGCGCCGGCGCGCACGACCGCGTCCTTGTCGACGCGATGTGCCCAGAGGATCTGCTCGGTCGAGGTCAGCCTGCGCGCCGTGTCGGGGCCTGGCCACGAGATGTCGGGCGCGCGCAGGACGGAGTCACGGAACTCACGCCGGCCGATCTTGATGATCCCGCCGGAGCGGCGGATGTCGTCCTCGGCCGGCGAGAGCGGCGCGGGCTCGTAGCTCTTGCCCTGCGTCTCGTTCGTCAACGTGCGCGTCTCGGGATCGAACGCGAACGAGTCGGCCTCCTGCGCGTCCTCCACCGCGGCGCGGCTCTGCACCACGTGCAGGCCGAGGTTGAGTGCGTTGCGGCGGAAGATGTCGCCCATCCCCGCGCCGCAGACGATGACGAGCTCGCGGCCGGCCTCGTCGCCGACCCCCTTCAGCCCGGCGGGGCTCATCTCGCGCGACGACCCGATCGCGAATCGATCGCCGGCGATGACGAAGTTCTCGCCGCGATGCACACGCTCGCGGAAGTCCGGCATGAGAAAGCGGAACGAACCCGCCAGCCAGCGGTGATCGAGCGTCTCGAGACTCTCCGACACGCAGTCGTTCGAGGGCGTGATCTGGTCGGTGTCGATCGCGTTGAGCTTCTTCCCTGGCACCTTTGGGTCCCAGAAGATCAGCGCCTTGCCGCGGATCGAGCGACCACCTTCGGCACGTGAGCCATCGGCGCGCTCGGGTCCTGCGATGCGTTTGGCGTCGACACCGGGCAGCGTCTCAGCTGGTCGGATCACCTGTGTCATTGCTTCGATTGTGGCACTCTGCCGTGCGTGTGCTGCGTCCTGATCCTGCTTGCGTTCTTCACGCCGCGGATCGTCCTCTTCGTCCTCTGGCTCTTCACGAACTACCTGAGTCGCGCGTACGAGGGATTCGTGCTGCCCTTCCTCGGCTTCTTGTTCCTTCCCGCGACCACGCTCGCGTACGCGATCGCTCAGAACGAGCTCGGTGGCGTGAACGGCCTCGGACTGGTCGCCGTCCTCGTCGGCCTCGCAATCGATATCGGTCTGCTCGGTGGGGGCGCGCGCCAGCGGCGCGGCTAGCTTCGCGCCAGACGCTCCAGCTCGGCGTCGGTCATGAGGCGATCCGACGCCTTCGCCGCGTCGAACACCCGCGCGATGCGCTCTTTCGTCGGCTCGAACCCGTGTGACTCGAGCCAGAAGATGACGTTGGACTCGCCGCTCATCGGGCCGACCTCGATGCGCTGCTGACGGCCCAGCATCGACGCGGGCACACCGCTGTACACGCGGTCGGCAAGGTCGCGGTCGCCCTTGCGCAGCGCCTTGATGACGGCCGCCGCATGCACGCCGGTGCCGGTGCGGAACGCGTCCGACCCCAGCGCGGGATAGTTCGGCGGGACCTGTATTCCGCAGTGTTCCGAGACGAGCGCGACGTATTCGCCGAGCGGCGTGAGGTCGCCCTCGATGAGACCCCAGAGCTTCATGTTGACCAGCAGCTGATCCATCGACGTGTTGCCGACGCGTTCGCCGATCCCGAGGGCGCAGCCGTGCACGCGATCGGCGACCGCCGTCGCGGTGAGGGCGTTGATCGTCCCGAGGCCGCGGTCGTTGTGCCCGTGGTAGTCCA